>DATHDT010000001.1:0-4304 GCA_035318905.1 Gemmatimonadales bacterium
TATTTCCACGTCGGCCAGGCGACGGGCACGTATTCCTTCTCGTACGCGCACCTCCTCGCCAACACCGGCAACCTTGGCACCCTGGGTTGGTGGCTCTTCGGCGCCTTCTTCCTCGCCTTCGCGATCAAGGTGCCGATGTTCCCGTTCCACACCTGGCTCCCCGACGCGCACGTCGAAGCGCCGACCGCGGGCTCCGTGATCCTCGCCGGCATCCTGCTCAAGATGGGGACCTACGGGTTCCTCCGGTTCGCGCTGCCGTTTTTCCCGGCGGTGGTTCTGAGTCCGACGGTCCAGCTCGTGATCGTCACGCTGTCGCTCGTGGGGATCCTGTACGGCGGGCTCGTCGCGATGGTGCAGCCGGACTTCAAGAAGCTGATCGCGTACTCGTCCGTCGCGCACCTCGGGTTCGTGATGCTCGGCATCTGGGCGCTCACCTTGCAGAGCGTGCAGGGCGCGTTGCTGGTGATGATCAACCACGGCATTTCGACGGGGGCCCTGTTCTTTCTGGTCGGCATGATCTACGAGCGCCGCCACAGCCGCCTGATCGATGCCTACGGCGGCATCGCGCGCGTGGTGCCGCTCTTTGCCGCGATTCTCACGGTCGTGTCGCTGTCGTCGATCGGCCTGCCGGGGACGAACGGCTTCGTCGGCGAGTTCCTGGTGCTGCTCGGGGCGTTCCGGACCTATCCGGTCGCGACGGCGCTGGCCACGACGGGCGTGATCATCGCCGCGGCGTACCTGCTGTGGGCGCTGCAACGCGTGCTCTTCAATCCGCTCGATAAGCACGAGAACGAGAAGTTGACAGATCTCACGGCCCGTGAGCTGATCGTGCTCATCCCGCTGCTCGTGTGCATCGTGTGGATCGGTGTCTATCCCAAGCCCTTCCTGACGCGGATGGAGCCTGCCGCGCAACACCTCATCGAGCAGGTCCGCGGCAAATGAGCCTCGACCTCTCCACGTCCGGCGACCTGCTGCTCGGGCTCCTGCCCGAGCTGGTGCTCACGGGGTGGGCGCTCGTGCTCCTGCTGTTCGTCGCGTGGCGGCACCACACGGTGCGCGACCTGCGCATCGCCGGGTGGTTGACGCTCGCGGCCCTGCTGTCGACCGGCATCGCGGCCTGGTGGCTGTGGTACAACATGGCCCAGGCCGCGGGGCTCGCCGGGATGGTTGCCGTCGACGACTTCCGCTGGGTGACCGACTGGCTCTTCCTCGGCGGGGCGGGGCTCACGACGCTCATCTCGTTCGCCTATCTCGAGCGCGAGCAGCTCGTCGCCCCCGAGTATTACATCCTGCTGATCTTCGCGACGCTGGGGATGATGCTGATGGCGGCGGGCGAGGACCTGATGGTGATCTTCCTCGGCCTCGAGTTGATGTCGATCGCCGTGTACGTGCTCGCGGGCTTCGATCGGCGCAGCCCGCGTTCCGCCGAAGCCGCGCTCAAGTACTTCCTGCTGGGCGCGTTCGCGTCCGGGTTCCTGCTGTACGGCATCGCGCTGATCTACGGGGCCACGGGGACGACGAACCTGTCGCTGATCGGCATCCAGCTGGGGATCGCTGGTAGTGGGGGCAGCGGCGTCATGCTCACCGTCGGGCTGGGGCTCCTGCTCGTCGGGTTCGCGTTCAAGGTCGCCGCGGTCCCGTTCCACATGTGGGCGCCCGACGTCTACGACGGCGCCCCCACGCCGGTCACGGCGTTCATGGCGACGGGCGTCAAGGCCGCGGCGTTCGCCGCCCTGTTCCGCGTCCTCACCGAGGCCTTCGCGCACGTCGGCCCGTGGCAGGAGGTCGTCTGGTGGCTCGCCGTCGTCACGATGGTGGGCGGCAACTTGCTGGCGCTGGCGCAGCGCTCGCTCAAGCGGATGCTCGCGTACTCCTCGGTGGCGCACGCCGGCTACCTGCTCGTAGCCGTGGCCTCGGGGAAATCGGCGGGGACGGCGGCGTTCATCGTGTATCTGGTGGCCTACACGCTGATGTCGGTCGGCGCCTTCGCCGTGCTCGCCGCCAAAGGACGCCGCGGTGAGAGCGACGTCCTGATCGACGATCTCGCCGGGCTCGGGACGCGGCGCCCCTGGCTCGCGTTCGCGCTCGCCGTCTGCATGCTCTCGCTCCTCGGCTTCCCGGGAACCGCCGGATTCATCGGCAAGTGGTACATCCTGCTCGCGGCCACGAGCGCGGGCCAGAATGGGCTCGCCGCGATCCTCGTCCTCGCGAGCGTCGTGTCGGCGGGCTACTATCTCCCGGTGATCATGGCGATGTACATGAAGCCCGAGGCCTCTGAGACCGTGCACGCGGACGTCCGTCTGGGGCGTCTCGGCGAGGCCGCCGTCGCCGTGGCGGTCGCGGGCTTGCTGGTGTTCGGCGTGTGGCCCAACCGTCTGCTCGATGTCGCCCGGACGGCCGCCGACAGCGTGCACGCGCCCGCTGCTGCGCCGCCGCCCCCGGCCGCAGCGCCCTCCGGCAACTGACGGCGCGGGCTCAGTCCCGTGAAGCTCCCCGGCACCATCTTCCGGCAGTATGACATCCGCGGCACCGTGGGCGATCAGCTCACGCCCGCCGTCGCCCGGGCCGTTGGCCAGGCGTACGCCACGCTGGCGTGGGAGCGCCTCAAACGGGCGCCGCGCGTGGCGGTGGGACGGGACAACCGGCCGTCAGGCCCAGACCTCGCTGCTGGGATCCGGGACGGCATCGTGGCAGCCGGGGGCACCGCGGTAGACGTGGGCGAAGTGCCGACCCCGGCGCTCTCGTTTGCCACGCACACCCTCGAGGTCGACGGCGGCATTCAGATCACCGGCTCGCACAACCCACCCGAGTTCAACGGCTTCAAGATGGTCCTCGAGCACAACGCCGTGTTCGGGGACGAGATCCAGCACTTGTATCACCTGATCGTCGAAGATCGCCTGCGGTCCGCGGTCCGCGTTCCGCAAACAGCGGATCGCGGAGTGCTGAAAGCGTATTCAACCGCCATCATCAAACACAACGGTCCGCTGGCTCGCCCCGTGAAGGTCGTCGTGGATTGCGGCAACGGCGTGACGAGCCTCATCGCGATCGAGACGTTGCGCGGGCTCGGCGCCGAGGTCATTGCGCTGTTCGATCAATCGGATGGCACATTCCCGAACCACCATCCCGATCCCAGCGACATCGAAAACCTCCGCGACCTCCAGGACGCCGTACGGCAGAACGGTGCGGAACTGGGGATCGCGTTCGACGGCGACGGCGACCGCATCGGCGCCGTAGACGAACGCGGCGCGGTGGTGCCCGGGGACCAGCTCCTGATCCTGTTCGGACGCGATCTGGTGCACCGCGTCGGGGCCGGGAAGGTGGTGATCTTCGATGTGAAGTGCTCGGAGGTCTTGCCGCAGATGTTGAAGCAGGCCGGGCTCGAGCCGATGATGTGGAAGACGGGGCATTCGTTCATCAAACAAAAGATGAAAGAAGTGGGCGCGCCGCTCGCAGGCGAAATGAGCGGTCACATGTTCTTCGGCGCCGACTGGTACGGCTTCGACGACGCGCTATTCGGCGCGGCGCGGTTGCTCGCGTATGTCGCGCGCGAAGGGGGGCCGCTGTCCCGCCTCCTCGCCGACGTCCCGCGCACCTTCGCGACCCCCGAGCTGCGCGTCGCTTGCGCCGACGAGCGGAAGTTCGACGTCGTGCGCCGCGCCGCGGCACATTTCGCCGCCAAATACCCGGTCGCGACTATGGACGGGGTACGCATCACGTTCGCCGAGGGGTGGGGCCTCCTGCGCGCGTCCAACACGCAGCCCGTCCTGGTGCTCCGGTTCGAGGCCGCCTCGGAAGCCGCGCTCACCGCCTATCGCGGGGAAGTGGAGGGGTGGCTCGCGCGGAACGACGTGCAGCCGTGAGCCGGCGTTCCTGGCTCTTCTGGTTCGCGGCACTGCTGGTCGTCGTCCTTGTGGGAGGGCGGGTGCTCGCGGTGGAAACCGCGGAGCGGGCCTGGGCCGCCACCTTCCCGGGCGGCGAGGTCCTGCTCGACGCCCGCACGCTCGCCCGGCAGATGCAGGGCTTCGTGATGCTGTTCTCGATGATCTGGGCGACGGGCAATCTCTTTGTCGTCTATCGATCGATCGGGTCCGTGCAGATGCCGCGCCGCCTCGGCGACCTCGAGATCGTCGAGGCAGTGCCGCAGCGCGTCCTGTTCACCCTGACGCTCGGCACCGGCATCCTCGGCGGGCTGCTGCTGTCACTCGGCACCGCCAACTGGTGGCGCGATGCGTTGCTCGCGGGGACGCCGCCGATCTTCGGCGTCAGCGACGATATCCTGCATCACGACCTCGGGTACTACGTCG
>DATHDT010000002.1:0-4249 GCA_035318905.1 Gemmatimonadales bacterium
CGCGAAGAAGAGACAGCCGTTGACCAGGACGTTCTCCGCGAAGAACACCGCTTTGGCCCACGAGGACAGATATCCCACGAGCGTGTGCGCGAGCGCGCCCGCGCCGAAGCTCGCCGGCGTGAGGGCGTCGCGCAGCAACCCGATGACGAATCCCGCCGCGGCGCTGCGGCCAGGCTGGGCCCTGACCGTGTAGATGAGCAACGCGAGCAACAGGAAGTCCGGGGCGATGCGGTCGTCGCCAAGCCGCCCGCGCACCGTGAAGTGCAGGACCACGAGGCCGATCAGCACCAGGACGTAGCGGTACTTGTCGGTCTTCCTCACGGTTGGACCGACTCGGGTTGGAACGCGCCGCGAATGTCGGAGCCGGAGCCGCGCCCACCGGTGAGCACCATGACGTGGGACAAGGCCGACGGATGGATCGCGGGCCGGATGAGATAGGTCCGCTCCCACCCTTTCGCCTCACCGGCGAGACCGACTACCGTGCCGATGGGAATGCCGCGCGGGTACACGCCGCCGAGTCCCGACGTGACGATCAGCGTTCCCTCCGGCACCTGCTGCCGGTAGGGGACGCCTTGCAGCTCGAGGAGCCATACGCCCGGACCCGCGGCGCCATGCGGCGCCACGATCCCGCTCACGCTGCCGTCGCTCGCAATCGCGCTCGCGCGAAACTCGGGGTGTGCCCACGTCAGCACAACACTCGTCTGCGCATCGACCGAGGCGACGATACCCACCAAGCCTTCGGCGCTCACCACGGCCGAGAGGGGCCGGATGCCTTTCTGCCGCCCCGCCGACACGATGAACGTCAGCGGATTCGTGGGCTCCGGTTGGTGCAGCACTTCCGCCGGGACGTAGCCCCACCCGAGCCGCGTGCCGAGCCCGAGGAGGCTCCGCAGTCGCACGTTTTCGTTGCGCAGCTCGGGGAGGAACGTCGCGGCCAATGCGGCGGAGTCGCGCTGCGCCACCACGGCGTCGTAGCGCGCGCGCGCGGCGGCGAGGAGGCCCGTCTGTTGTTGCAGGGCGAGGAACGGTGCGAGGACGGTCTGGCGCAGGCCCTGGGCGATGGGATCGCGCCAGGTGTCGGGCAGGCTCATCGCCGCTACCGACAGCCCGACGCATCCGAGGAACAGGAGCGTGTCGGCGCGCGATGCGTAGCGATCGGCTCCGAGCGGCATGGCGCCCTCGACTACGTCGTCAGGACGTTGCGGTACTTCTCGGGATCGTCGAGAATCCGCCCGACGCCCCGCACCACGCAGGTCATGGGGTCTTCGTCGAGATGGATCGGCAGGCCGGTCTCCTGCTGCAGCAGCACGTCGAGGCCGCGGATCAACGCCCCGCCGCCCGTCATCACGATGCCGCGGTCCACGATGTCCGATGCGAGCTCCGGCGGCGTGATCTCGAGCGCGCGGCGCACGGCGTCCACGATTTGCTGGATCGGCTCCTGCACCGCCTCGCGAATTTCACTCGAGTGCACGCGCACGATCTTGGGAATGCCGGAGACGAGGTCGCGCCCCTTGACCTCCATCTCGCGCTCTTCGCCGACGGGCGCCGCGGACCCAATCTGGATCTTGATCTGCTCCGCCGTCGGCTCGCCGATGAGCAGGTTGTAGTTCTTGCGCATGAACTGCACGATCGCCTGATCCAGCTCGTCGCCGCCCGTGCGGATCGACGTGTCGGAGACGATGCCGGAGAGCGCGATGACGGCGATCTCCGTCGTGCCGCCGCCGATGTCGATCACCATGTTGCCCGTCGGCGTCTCGACGGGCAGCCCCACGCCGATCGCCGCGGCCATCGGCTCCGCGACCATGTAGACTTCTTTCGCGCCGGCCGATTGGGCCGAGTCACGCACGGCGCGTTTTTCGACTTCGGTGATGCCTGAAGGCACGCACACGATCACCTTCGGCTTCACGCGAAAGAGATGGCGGTCGATGATCGTCTTGAGGAAAAAGCGCAGCATCTTCTCGGTCACGTCGAAGTCGGCGATCACGCCGTCCTTGAGTGGCCGGACTGCCAGAATGCCGTCGGGCGTGCGCCCCAGCATCCGTTTGGCTTCGAGACCGATTCCCTTGATCTTGCCGGTGGCCTTCTCGATCGCGACGACCGAGGGCTCGTTGAGCACGATGCCCTCGCCCTTCACGTAGATCAGTGTGTTGGCGGTACCCAGATCCACGGCAATCTCATTTGCCGGGCTCCAGGACCCGATTCTGAAATTCGGCCACCGAAAAGCCACGTGTGTCGTGTCGTCTTTATAGAAAGGGTGATGCGGGCGCGCGCGAGCAACTCAAGGTAATGAAATGCGTAACCTCAAGCAAGGATGAAGCTTGAAGCGGCTCTATCGGTCATTGGCGGCACGGCGCGTGCGGGTCCGACTGGACGGGCCCGTCGACGAGGGGCCGGTGCCCCAAGTCCGCAAGCGCGACCGCGAACGACCGAGCGAGGGTCGCCACGCGGGCCAGCGCGTTGTAGTCGATATAGGCCGGCTCGTCGGTCACCTGGTGGTAGTCGGCGTGCTCCCCCCGCGACATCGCGACCGCCGGGATCCCATAGCGCGCGTAGCTGTAGTGGTCGGCGCGACAGTAGTACTGGAGCGGGTGCCCGGGCGCATCATACTCGTAGTTGAACGTAAAGGGCTGCGGCAACCGGCTATTCACCTGCTCCAGCAGGTCGCCGTACTCCTTGGACAGGCGGCGCACGCCGATCACCTCGAGGTACCCGGGGCCCCCCTGTGGCAAATCGGCCTTATTGCCGCGACCCACCATGTCCAAATCCACCTCGCCGACGATCGAGTCGCGCGGCACCGTCGGATGGTCGGAATACCACGCCGACCCGAGGAGCCCGCGCTCTTCGGCCGCGTGCGACACGAAGAGCACCGAGCGCCGCGGCGCGGGGCCCGCCGCCAGCGTGCGCGCCACCTCGAGGATCGCCACGGTGCCCGAGCCATCGTCGTCGGCGCCATTGAAGACCGAATCGGGCCGCGGCGACCCGCCGCGACTGGCGCGCAGGCTGTCGCGCAACGCCGTCACGCGCGTCCCCTCTTCAACGGTCGCGGGCCGCATCGGTGAATCAGCGCCGAGGGGCCGCACCACCCGGTTGAACGCGAACGTCGAGTCGTGGTCGACGGCGCGGCCGGTGTATCCGACGTGGTCATGATGCGCGCTCATCGACACGTACTGGCCCTTGAGCGCCGGATCGCTACCCGGCAGGATCGCCACCACATTGCGCGCCGGGTAGGCCAGCGGAGTGCGGAGTAACCGCACGGTGCCCGCCAGAGCGCCGCCCACCGTGCCGGAGCGCGCGGCGGCCACGTCGACGGTTCCACCTAGCAGCGCGCGCGCGGCCGCTGGCGTGACGACCCACAGGGGTCGAACCCCGGGCGGTGGAGTGGTTGACGTATCCGTCGTGATGCGGCCGGCGAGGATCTGGGGAATGATGTCAGGAGCGATGCGGTCGAGCACGACGAGGACCGCGCCCGCCGCCGCCCGCCCCGCGGGCGACTGGCGCGACGGACCGAGCGTGGCGAAGATCGCCCGGAAGTCGCGTGCCGAATCCGGGACCGCGAGGACGAGGAGCCGGCCCGCGGCGGTTGCAGAATCGACCCATGTATCGGGTCGATTGACCCACCCACCGAACACGGCCTGAACACCCGTCGCCGACCAGTTCACCGCGGCGCCGAGCGGCAGGATGTCTCGTCCCACGGCCAACGACGCGGCGCCGGCCGAAATGCGCGCGGACGTATCGACGAAGACCCGAACGAACGGGATGATCTGGAAGTACGTTCCGTTGTCCCCGGCCGGACGAAGACCAAAACGCTGGAACCGAGCGGCGATCCATTCCTGCGCCTTCCAGTCGCCGATCTCACCGGTCTGCCGACCGCCCATCGAGTCGTGCGCGAGCGCGAACAAGGCCGCGCGCAGTGAGTCGCTCGAAATAGCGGGAGCGCGGCGCTGCGCGACGGCGTTCGGGGGTACCGCGACGAGCAGCCCGAACATCAGAAATGCGAGGGCACGTGTCATGTGGTCAGGGTGTCAACCTAGCGACCGTTGTAACTCCAAGCAAGACTGATGCTTGACGCCCCTCGGCACCGCCGCTACCGTTCCGCCATGCGACGCGTCACGCCCGCCGAAATCGCCGTTGTCGACCTGGCTGTCTGCGATCGCTGCGGTCTCTGCCTGCCGCTCTGCCCTCCCGAGTCGATCCACCTCGAGTTGAACGTCCTGACAGTCGACCGAGCGACGTGCACCGGATGTGAGAA
>DATHDT010000003.1:0-2014 GCA_035318905.1 Gemmatimonadales bacterium
CTGGCCGGGGGGCGGGCTTCGACATCGCCTCTCTCTTGAAGGTATTGCTGCAGCAAACCTTTCCAGACCCCGCGGGCCTTCAGAATGATCTCGGCGACCTCGCGCACAGCGCCGTCGCCTCCCGAGTGCTTCGTTACGAACGTCGCGGCCGCCTTTACCTCAGGCACCGCGTTGGCCACGGCGATCGGCAGCGCCACGCGCGTCAGCACGGGCAGGTCGGGGAGATCGTCGCCGACAAAGGCGCACTCATCCCAGGCCACGCCGCGGCGCGCGAGGATCGTGGCGAAGGGCGCCAGCTTCGGATTGTCCTGGACGATCTCGTCGACCTTGAGCTCACGCCCCCGCAGCGCGGTGGCCTCGGAGCGCCGGGCGCTCGCCAGCACCACGACGAGTCCCGCCTGACGCAGGAACTTGACGCCCAGGCCATCCTGGATATGGAAGCGTTTCAACTCCATCTGATGGGTAGCAGACTCGCCGACGTAGAGGCCGCCGTCGGTCAGCACGCCGTCCACGTCGAATCCGACGAGCTTCAGGCGGCGGGCGAGTGCGGGCTTAAGCACGAACGGTCTCGCGCGTCCGCTGCCACACGTCGAGCGCAATGGCGACGATCCCGGGCAGTTGGTCCAGCGGCACCATGTTCGGACCGTCAGACGGAGCGCGCGCCGGGTCGGGATGGGTCTCGAGGAAAAAGCCGTCGGCGCCTGCGGCGGCAGCGGCGTAGAGCAGCGGCGGAATGAACTCGCGCTGGCCGCCCGACGAACCGTCCGCGCCCTGCCCCGGCTGCTGCACGGAGTGCGTCGCGTCGAAGACCACGGGTGCGTTGCACGCGGCGCGCAACCGTGTGAAGCTGCGCATATCGACGACCAAATCGCCGTAGCCGAAGAAAGTGCCACGCTCCGTGACCGCGATCTCCGGCGCTCCGCCGGCGCGCACCTTCTCCACGGCGCCACGCATCTCCTCGGGCGCCATCCACTGGCCCTTCTTGATGTTCACGGGGCGCCCCGCCTTCCCTGCCGCGACCAGGAGGTCGGTCTGGCGGCACAGGAAGGCTGGTATTTGGAGGACATCGGCGACTTTGGCGGCGGCGGGCACGTGGCCCGGCTCGTGGACGTCGGTGAGGATGGGGAGCCCGGTCTCGGCGCGGACTTTTTCGAGGGCCCGGAGGCCCGCTTCGAGGCCCGGGCCGCGGGCGCTGCTCAGGCGGGAGCGATTGGCCTTGTCGTACGACGCTTTGTAGATGACGCCGATGCCGAGCTTCGCGCCCAGCTCGGCGAGCGCTTCGCCGACGCGGACGTTGAGGTCGTCGGATTCGACAACGCAAGGCCCCGCGATGAGAAACGGGGCGGCTCCCCCACCGAACTTCGGCGCCATCTCAGTCGGCCAGCTCGGCGAGCTCGGAGGAGGTACTCGCGGCCGCGCCGCTGCGACGAATGTGCTTCTGGTGCTCCAGGGCGGCGCCCACAAAGCCCGCGAACAACGGGTGGGGGCGCATCGGCCGCGACTTCAGCTCCGGGTGGAACTGGCAGCCCACGAACCAGGGGTGATCGGGCAGCTCGATCATCTCGACGAGCGAGCCGTCGGGCGACAAGCCGGAACAGCGCATCCCGAACTCGGCGAGCACGTCGCGATAGGCGTTGGAGACTTCGTAGCGGTGGCGATGGCGCTCGCTGACTTCGGCGGCGCCGTAGATCTGCGCCACGCGCGAGCCGGGGCGGAGGCGGCAGGGATACGCGCCAAGGCGCATCGTGCCGCCCATTTCCTGGATCCCTTCCTGCGACCGCATCAACGCGATCACCGGGTTCTCGCACTCCGGCTCGAACTCGCTCGAATTCGTATTGGCGATCTTGCAGACGTTGCGGGCGAATTCGATGATCGCGGTCTGCAACCCGAGGCAGATGCCGAAGAACGGCAGCTTGTGCTCGCGCGCCCAGCGAATCGCTTCGAGCATCCCTTCCACACCGCGCACGCCGAACCCGCCGGGCACGAGCAGCGCGTCGTAGGCGCCGAGCAGCTC
>DATHDT010000004.1:0-2023 GCA_035318905.1 Gemmatimonadales bacterium
AGATGTAACGCGGATCCTTCCCGAATGCCGCGCCCAACGTGTTCATCGGGGGCGGCTGGTTCGGCCCCGCCTGTACGCGCAGCATCGCCGTGCCGGAACCGCCGTCCTTGTGATACAGCCACAGCTCGTACACACTGCCGAGCACGCCGCTGGTGCGGGACGCGACAATGTAGTTGCCGTCGGGCGTCCACTCGGGCGATGCGTACAGTTGATTGTTTCCCTTGGTCAGCGCCTTGGCGTTCTTGCCGTCGGGATCACAGAGCCAGATGTTCTCGGCGCCGCTGCGGTCGGAAAGGAAGACGATGCGTTTGCCATCCGGTGACCACCGGGGTTGTGAATCAAAGGCCGGGCCAGACGTAATGCGCGTCGAGGCGCCACCCGTTGCCGGCATCGTGTACAGGTCGCCGAGCAGCTCGAACACGATCGTTCGCCCGTCAGGTGACACGTCGAGCGACATCCACGTGCCTTCGGACGTCTCGAACTCGACGGTCCGCGTCGTCGTCAGCGGGAGCTCGTCGTTCTTGGGTGGCTTCTTGCTCGTGTCGGCGGCGGCGGCCGGGGGAGTCTGCGCGAGGAGCGTTGATGTGGTCGACAGCACGGCAACAGCGAAGGTCGCGGCGAGCAACCGGCGCATGGGCAAACTCCGATTAAAGAACGACGGCGTGAGTGGAAACCGGCGGTAGAAAATGCGACGATAAAAAAGCGACGGTAAGGGGCTCCCTTACCGTCGCTTTCTCTGCCGTCGTTTTACCTAACCGGTTTTCAGATACTCAGCGCCCGCACCTGCCGTGGCGCCGGCTCCTGAGAGCGCAGCACGATGCGCATGGCGTTGGTGTCGAGCTCGATCTCCCACCCCGCAATGCGAGGCCGGACAAATTCCTCACAGTCGGCCGGCGTGAGACTCTCGGGCGTTGCGTCGAGAAACTCCATCAACTTCATGCGCTTCTCGAGATAGGTGCAGCCGTCGCGGCTCGCCGCGATGCGGATCCCCACGTCGTCATCGAGCTGACGCCGCACGAAGCCCTGCGCGATTTCCAGAAGCCGCCCCACAATCAGCCGCTCGAGCGGGACGCCGTCCTTCTTGATGAGGCGCCGGCTCAACGCGCGGGCACGGGCGGGATCGGTACACAACGCCAGCATCTGCTCGCGCACGTCGGGGTTCGCGCGGCGCCGACTCTTCGTCGTGCCGTCGCGCTCCGCCTTGGCGCACGTCGGGAGATCGTTGCGGTGCAGCTTGAGAAACTTGGTCATCGGGGCGTAGACATCCATCCGCCCCGGCGCCGGCGGAATGCGCCGGCCGGCCACGAGGTCAGCGATATAGATCTCAGACACCTGGACCGCCTCCGCGAGCTCGCGCGGCGTACGCTTCAATTCACGCAGCCGGCGACGCACCAACTCACCAACCTTCACGGGACGCTTCAGGGGGAGGGCAGCCGCCATGGAAACTCCTTCGTTGCGGAATGAAACGCCCGCAGAGTGTGCATCAGTGTACGCACACTGCGGGCTGCTGGGCGCGGAATATCGCTAGGAAGGGCCTAAAATGGTAGTCTTACGCAGCAGTGCGCCCGTTCCGACCACGATTATGAGGGCAAAACTGAACCACTGGACCGCATAGGAGAGGTGCGGCCCGTCGTCCAACGCCGGGGCCGGCCAGCGCCGGGGAAGCCCCCGAGGGGCGGCAGTCCCAGTCTCCCGCAGGATAAAGGGCACCACAGGGTACGGGATCGCAGGGCTGACGTCGTACTCTTCGGTGCCGATGCCCTCCACGGTGGCCGTGTCCGCCTCCCGGTAGAGCGACTGATCGACACGACGGGCATCCGGCGAAGGTACCCAGCCCCGGTCCACGAACACCGCCGAGCCGTCTTCGAGCCGCAACGGGGTGACCAGCGCCACGCCGGGCGTGCCATCGAAGCTCTTCCCCGGACTGATCAGCTCGCCGGCGTAGTCGTACACGCCTCGAGCGATCAGCCGCCGTTGACGCGCCGAGTCGGGCGCTGTCCCCCGCCCCACCGCGAGCGGTGGG
>DATHDT010000005.1:0-3993 GCA_035318905.1 Gemmatimonadales bacterium
AGTCGCGGTCGACGCCGAACGCCGTCGTGCCGCCGACCGACCCACCGCCGTGGTAGACATACCGGTGGCCGAGACTGTCCTTGGCCACGAACCAGCCGATGCCGTACGGAGTCTCCTCGCCCGCCGTCGTATGCTGGGCGGTGAAGAGCAGCTCGAGCGTCGCGCCCTTCAAGAGACCCGGTCCGAGGAGCGCCGACCCGAATTTCACGAGGTCTTCCGCGGTCGAGAGAAACCCGCCACCACCCCACTTGTAGCTGTTGTCCACGACGGGCGAGACGGTGAAGCCACCTCCCAACAACCGGCGACGGGTGTCGTAGAACTGCGTACGGTTGGGGATGAGGCTGTCGTTCTTGTCGGGCGCGGTCGCCGTCATCCGAAGCGGCTTGAACACGTGACGGCTCATGTACGCCAGGAACTCCTCCCCCGACGCCCCTTCGACGACGGCGCCGAGCAGGTTGAAGCCGTAGCTCGAGTAGGAAAAGCGCGTGCCGGGCGGGAAGAGCAACGTATCGTTCGCGAAGATCGATAGCCCTTCCGTCACCGTCGCGTAATGGCGATTGAGCGTGAACTCATCGCCCTGATAATGACGAATCCCCGCCAAGTGTCCGCCGACCAGACGCGTCGTGATCGGCGCGCCTTTCTCCGGGAAGCTCGGCACGTAGCGCTGCACCGGCGCGTCGAGGTCGAGCTTGCCGGTCTCGAACAGCTGCGCGATTGCCGTCGCGGTCAGCGGCTTCGAGACGCTCCCGATGCGGAACTGCGTCGCCGGTGTCGCCTGGCGGCGCGTCTCGAGATCGGCGTATCCGAATGCTTCGGACCACACGATGCGGCCGTCCACCGCCACGGCGATGGCGAAGCCCGGGATGTTGGGAGCGAGTTTTTCGCACGCGATCGCGTGGGCCCGCGCCGCCACGGCGGCCCATTGCTGCGCTACGGGCGCCGCGGGTCGCGATACGCAGGTGGCCTGAGCCTGATAGACGAGGGCGACGAGGGAAAGGATCATCAGGTAAGATATCCGCTTATGGATAAAGCCGTCACACTCGCCAAGCTCCACACGAGCGGCCCCATGCTCGTGCTCCCCAACGCGTGGGACGCGGGCTCGGCACGCATCTTCGTCGAAGCGGGATTCCCGGCGCTCGCAACCACGAGCGCGGGCATCGCGTTCAGCCTGGGCTACGCGGACGGCGAGGTCATCAGTCGGGCCGAGATGCTGGCGGCCGTCGCGCGCATCACCGCCCGCGTGACGGTTCCCGTGACGGCGGACATGGAAGCGGGCTTCGGCCGCACAGCCGAGGCGGTCGCCGAGACGGTGCGCGGCGTCCTCGCCGCCGGCGCGGTCGGAATGAACCTGGAGGACTCGATCGAGGGGCGCCTGCTCGATCTTGAGCTCGCCGTCGATCGCGTCCGCGCCGCGCGCCAGGCTGCGCGGGACGCCGGGGTCCCGCTCGTGATAAACGCGCGCACCGACGCATTCCACCCAGGTACGTTGCTTCCCGACCGGCAGTTCGCGGAGGCCGTGCGCCGCGGCAACGCCTACCGCGAGGCGGGCGCCGACTGCGTCTTCGTGCCGTTCGTCGGTGACTCGGCCACGATCGAGCGGCTCGTCAAAGCGATCGACGCGCCCGTGAACATCCTCGGCGCTCCCGACGCGCCGACGCTGCAGGCGCTCGAGGCCATGGGCGTGCGGCGCGTGACGTTCGGGTCAGCCCCGATGCGCGCCACGCTCGGTCTGGTGCGCCGCATGGCGCGGGAGTGGAAGGAGAAGGGGACGTATGGGACGCTCGCGGCCTACGGCATCCCGTTCAAGGAGCTGCAGCAGCTGTTCGGCTAGCGCAGATCGACGTGCAGGTGATCGGCCGTCCCCACGTGCCGCAGCGTGTTGAAGCCCATCGCCCAAAAGTACAGCTGCAACAACCGGTTTCTGAACCAGCCCCGGTTCGAGATGCGCAGGTCGACGGCGTGCACCCAGCCATCTGCTTGGGCGTAGTGCAGCGACGTCTCGTTCACCGGCAGGCCCATCTTCGCGTAATCCTCACGGGCGCGGCGCATGTCGGTGACGACGAGCCTGTCGTCCACCAGGATCCACGTCGAGAGCGCGAGACGGAGCAGCGGGTGCACCTTCGTGTAGTACGCGCGCACCTCGCCCGCCTTGGCGTTGACCTCCGAGAGATACAGCAGCGAGAACCCGCAGTAGAAAACGACGAGGGGCAACGCCACCCACTTGGCGAGTACGAGGAACCGGGGACGCCCCTTGAACTTCCGCAGCAATGACGACGCGTAGAGGGTCACCAGGCCGACGGTGAGGAGCGCGGACACGGCGAGCGCCAGCCACACCGGGACGTTGCCGTACTCGTAGAAGAAGACGGCGCCGCGCACCAGCACCACGAACGGGAGCGCCACGACGGCGGCGAGGCGGAGCAAACCCTGGAGCAGCTCCGCCCCGAGCACGTGCCAGTCGAGCGGTTTGCGCGGTTTCTGGGCCTTCTTGGCCTCGCGCGTCTTCTGCTTGGCGCGCTGCGCGAATTCCTGGTCGGCTTCGCGCCGCAGCTTGGCGAGGCGCTCGGCGTTGCTGCCTGTTGCCATGCTCAAACCTACGGCGTCCTTGACGCCCCGGTTCCCCACAGCCATACCTACGCCTTCGCCAACGAGGGTACTGGAGGCAACCATGGCCGATGCAACGCGCGTAGTCGACTACTACTACACAATGATCCCCGACAAGCCGGGTGAGGGCGCGCGGATCATGAGGGCCCTGCGCGATGCGCGGGTGAACCTGCTGGCGTTCTCGGCGTTCCCGAGCCAGCGCAAGGCGCAGGCCGATTTCATCCCGGAGGACGCGGCCGCCTTCGTCGCGGCCGCGAAGGCAGCCAAGATCAAGCTCAAGGGCCCGAAGAAGGTGTTCCTGATCGACGGAGACGACCGCGTGGGAGCGCTGTCGGACGTCCTGGCCAAGCTCGGCGCCGCCAAGGTGAACGTCACAGCCGTGGACGCCACATGCTCAGGGATGGGCCGCTACGGCGCGATTCTCTGGGTGAAGGCGAAGGACATGAAGAAGGCCGCCGCCGCCCTGGGCGTCATGATGTAGTGCAAGTGTCGGCCTGACCGTCGTCTCTCTGGGGCAGTCCCCTCACAGGAGCTGCCCCGTGAAACGACGTTCGCTGCTCTCCTTCGTATCGCTCGCACTGCTCGCCTGCGGCGATCCCGCAACTCGAATGGCCGCCGATTCGGCGGCCACCAATAGCGACTACCTGTTCCGCAGCTCCGCGAGTGCCGGCTCGGTGCCGCGCAGGATTGGGTACGACGCCGCCGGCCGCCCGGCTCGGGCAATGCTCAGCGAGGTCGTCGTGACCGGCGTAGCCGACGCCCTGCCGATGCCGACCGAGGCCAACATGGTGATCCGCACCGCCACAGCATCGGTCAAGGTGGAGTCGCTCGAACCTGCGGTCGCCGCCGTGCGCGAGGTGGCGGTTCGCGTGGGTGGCTTCGTCGCGAACACCGACGTGCAAACGGGAGAGGGCCAGCTGCGCAGTGCGACGATCGAGTTGAAGGTCCCTGCCACGAGGTTCGACGAGGCCCTCTCGGGTCTCACGCCGATCGGCAAGCTCGAGTCGGCAAACGTAGAGACCGAAGATGTAGGCGAGGAGTACGTGGACGTCACTGCCCGGATGGACAACGCGCACCGGCTCGAGCGGCGGCTGATCGATCTCCTCGCCACCCGCACCGGCAAACTGAAGGACGTGCTCGACGTCGAGCAGTCGTTAGCGCGAGTTCGCGAGGAGATCGAGCGCTACGAGGGCCGGCTGCGCTATCTCAAGGCTCATACCGCGATGAGCACGCTGACGGTGACGGTCCACGAGCCGCTGCCGGTCGTGGGGAGCGCCGGGAGAAGCGTCATGGGCGAGGCGTTGCGCGGAGCCTGGCGCAACTTCGTGACGTTCCTCGCCGTGTTCGTCCAGGCCCTCGGCATCATCATCCCACTCGGCGCGATCGCCGGCG
>DATHDT010000006.1:0-2381 GCA_035318905.1 Gemmatimonadales bacterium
CTCACCAATCGTCCCCCCTCTCCCGAAGGGAGAGGGGGACCCTAAAGGACTTCCTGACGGTCGCAGGGGGTGAGGACCCCGAGGCTCCCGTCCTCACCCCCTAACCCCCTCTCCTTTCAGGAGAGGGGGGACGGAGGGCAAGTTCGTGGAGCCGTTCCACCAGCCTCACCATCGCCCACGTATCCCGCTTGCAATAGTCGAGCAAGTCCTGACGCACGCGATCGCGTTCGTGCTGGGGGATCTTGTCGGCGACGAAGAGGAGCCGAGCGATCTCGACGCTCGCGACCATCCCGTCCACGATCACGAGATCGTTGTAGGTCAGCTCGGGGACGAGGGGCGTGAGGATGTACTTCAAGCTGAAGCTGCCCTTAAAGCCCGGGTGATAGACGCAGTTCTTCACAACCGGGTGCAGGTCGATCAGCTTGGCCTCGAGTGCCGCCAGCTCGGTGGCGAGCTCGGGCACGGCGCGTTGCAGGTCGCGGATGCGGGTCTTCTCGAACGGCGTGTACATCACGACTCGGGTCGCGTTGGCGGTGGCCCGAATCATTGCTGCCGCGAGTAGCGGGCGTGCGTCGTGCGGGCCCTCCGCGAGGAACGCGGCGTGGGTGTAGGTGCCGTCGGGCTGCTGCTCGTGGTAGCTGAACTGGGCGGCGGCCTGCTGCCAGGGGGCCATGCCGGGCCAGACGGGGACGGCGCGGGCGATGGTCTCGAAATCCAGGAAGCCCAATCGGAAGCCCCCACTCGCCTGGTCGTTCCCCCTCTCCTGAAAGGAGAGGGGGCCAGGGGGTGAGGACGGCGCCGGTCGAGAGTCCTCACCCCCTTTCCCCCTCTCCCTTCGGGAGAGGGGGGACTCAAAGGGAGCTAACTCCGCAGCGAGCGTCGGCTCGACGATCACCCGATTCTCAGCCATGGCCTTGAGCTGTCTCACTTGCGTGAAGTTGAGCCTCTCGTTGGCCGGCAGCTCTTTGATCGACGTGATGCCGCGCTCCAAGTAGGCGGCGGTCTTTTTGGGACCGACGCCGGCGAGGTGGCGGATGTGGTCGGGCGTGTCGGGCCAGCAGCGGGCCATGAACGGGCATTCATGCGGCTCGAAGCAGTGCAGGCCGATCGGGACATCGGGGAGCGGGCCCGCGAGCATCTTCTGCTGGCGGGCGATCTCCTCTGGAACCTGCCCCACAAACGCCGCGACTTCGCCGGTGACGTCGGTACGGGCAAACAAGTCGCCCGAATTGGGGTGGCGGAACTCCTTGTTCAAGTGGAGCACCTCGGCCGCCGAGACGTGCACGCCGCAGGCCGCGGCCACGCGGGCCTGGATGGCGACGTCGGGGATGTGCTCGTCCTTCTGAGACGTCGAGGATTTCACCTCGGTGACGCGATAGCCATCACCCAGTTTTTCGAGCACGTCGATCGCGACGTACATGCCGTCGGCGATGAAGGTCGCTTCGAAGACCGCGGGTGCGCCCTGGTCGAGCGCCGCTTTCGTGGCGGCGACGCGCTCGGCGCCGGCATCGTATGGCAGGTCGATCAACACGCCGCCGGGATAGCGCGTGCGAGCCAGCTCACCCACCTGGCGGCCCTGGTCGAAGCGGTCCTTGAGCACTTTGTCGGGCTGCAGCTCGACGGCCTTCGAGTCGTGGACTTTCCACCAGAGCAGCTTGTGGCACTGGAGGCCGGAGGTGAAGCGGGACTTGGAGAGGCGGGGGGCGGACGACGCCATGAGTCAATGTACTATGGCGATCCGAAAGCAGGTCCTAAAGGCAGGTCCTTCGCGCTTCGCGCTCAGGATGCCTTCCACAGCGACTAGCGCACCTTCGGTTTTGAGCCGAGCAACGAATGCCGCATGACCCGCTCAGGCGCGGTCTCCCCGTGTCGTAGCGTGAAAACCGTCTTTCGCGTCAGGCCGAGATCGACCTCCACCACGAAATGGGTGTGGTCGCGGGCGATCCGCCAGGCGCGGAAGGATTTGCCCCCCCCCAGCGCCCGCGCGGCGGCGACCACTTCCGCCGGTGGCTCGGCCGTGGCCGCCAGCTGCGAGCACGTCAAACAGCGGCGGGATGGCTGCATCAAATCGGACGTGCACACCTGGCGCCCGCAATACGCACACGCCGGACGATGCTGGGCGCAGACGTCTTGGCCGCACACGGGACACCGCTCGACTTCATCCGACGCAAAGATGGCCGCCGGCTCCTCGGCGCAAGCCGCGCGATGCTCCCCGCAGACCTGGCGGCGCGATGTGTCGGTGTGGTGCAGATGGCGCGAGCAGTGCACCTGCCCGTCCACCGCGCACACAGCCTGATGCGCCGTGCACACGAACTTGGTACAGCTCGCGCACGGCACCACCTCGTCCATGCCCACCGGCTCGCTGGTCCCGCCCTCGCAGT
>DATHDT010000007.1:0-5147 GCA_035318905.1 Gemmatimonadales bacterium
CCCAGGGTACCGAGGTCGTGGATTGTGCCGTCCCAGAGGGAGGGGTGCTGATCACCGATGGGGCCGGGCTGCGTGTTGGCGAAGCCGACGACGTCGCCCTTCGGGTTGATGGCAAGGGAGCCGCTCTGCTCGCCGCCGAGCGTGCCGAGGTCGTGCATCGTCGTCCCGTCCCATAGAAAGGCGTGGGCGGGCCCGCCGGGAGTATCGTCGAGGCTGCTGAGGCCTACCACATCGCCCCGGGGATTGATCGCGACGCCCGTGCTGAAGGGCCCGCCCAGCGTCCCGAGATCGTGCATCGTGCCGTCCGAGAAGAACGCGTGGGATTCTCCGGAAGTTGTTTCGCTGACTCCTACGACGTTGCCCGTCGCATTGATGGCGCGGGCGATGCTGAACGTGCCGCCCAGCGTCCCCAGATCGTGCATCGTGCCATCCCAGACAAACGCGTGCGTCTCGCCCCCGGCGGTGAGGCTGAACCCGGCGACCTCGCCGGAGGCATTGATGGCCCAGGCTTCGCTGAAATCGCCGCCCAGCGTGCCGAGGTTCTGCATGGTGCTGCCGTCCCACAAAAAGGCGCGGCACCCGGGATCGATGACGGCGGGGTTGGGACACGTCGAGCCGGAGGGCAGCGTGCTGTTGCCCACGACCTGCCCCGCGTCGTTGATGGCGGTCGGCCGGCTGAACGTGCCCCCGAGGGTCCCGATGTCCTGCATGACGCCGTCTTCCCACACGAACGCATGCGTCTCGAAGGACGCCGTGGTGGCGAATCCCACGACCTGACCGCGGTGGTTGATCGCGACGGCTTGGCTCTGCGTACCGCCGAGCGTGCCGAGGTCCTCGCTGCTGACGCTGACGACCTTGAATTGCGGACCGAGGATCGGCGAGTCTTGCGGGCCCGCACATCCAGCGAGGGGAACCGCGACGAGAAGCGCGAGCGATGCGGGGCGCATGGGCACCACCCTTCAAGGGGTGAGCGAGAGGGAGGGTTGATGTACGACCCCCCAGGGCCCGTGTCAAGCACCGTCAAACGCCTGCTGCAGGACCTTGATGTCGATCTTCTTCATCTTCAGCATCGCCTGCACCGCGGCGCCCGCCTTCTTGGGGTTCTTGTCGCCCATCATCTTGCCGAGCGCGGTGGGAATGATCTGCCACGACAGGCCGTACTTGTCCTTGAGCCAGCCACACTGCTCGTCCGCGGGACTGGCGGAGAGTCTCTTCCACAGGTCGTCGACCTCTTGCTGCGTCTCACAGTTCACGAAGAGCGAGATCGCCGGTGTGAACTTGTACTGCGGCCCCCCATTCAAGGCGTAGAACTGTTGTCCCTCGAGCTGGAAGGTCACGGACATCGGCGTGGCACTCAGGATCTTCGAGTTCTTGAAGACGGACACGTAGAACCTCGCGGCCTCCTCGGCCTGTCCATCGTACCAGAGAAACGGGACGATCTTTGTCATGGGATCCTCTCTAGCGTTGGGTTGCCGCGGACGCAGCGAGTACGTCGGCGAGGCGATCGTAGCTCGCCTCCACGCCCTTCTCCATCCCCGACTTGATCACCGCTTCGCGCGCGGCGGGCGATTCGTAGCGCATCGTTTGCGTCAGCGTCGTGCGGCCGCCTTGCTCGATGAGCACGAGTGTGTTGAGGGACTCACCCGGGTACCACGCTTCGTCGAACCGCTCGGTGGTGACCAGCCGCTCCGGCGCCTTGACCTCGCGATAGACGCCGCCCATCCCCATCTCTGACCCGTCGGTCTCCTTGCGCCACACCCAGCGGTACGTGCCGCCGACGCGCACGTCCATGTCGCAGACGGGCATCGTCCACCCGGGGGGGCCGAGGAGCCACCGCCGGACGAGGTCGGGCTTGGTGTGCGCGTCGTAGACAAGCTTGCGTGGGGCGTCGAATTCCCGTGTCATCACGAGATCGCGGTCCCCGGACTTGGTGATCGTGAGTGCGCGTTTCATCGGGACTTCCTTTCCTTCTCCTGGGTTTTGAGCTGCTCGAGCAGCGTGTCGAGCCGCTGGTAATTGGCTTCCCACAGCTTGCGATACCGTTCGAGCCACTGGTCGGCCTCCTCGAGCCGCTTGGCTTCGAGCCGGCGCGGGCGCCGCTGTGCCTCGCGGCCGCGCGAGATGAGCCCGGCGCGCTCCAGCACCTTGAGGTGCTTCGAGATCGCGGGCTGACTCATCGCGAACGGCTCGGCCAGCTCCATCACCGACGCCTGGCCGGTCGCGAGTCGCGCGATGATGGCCCGCCGCGTGGGATCGGCGAGGGCGGCGAAAACAGCGTCGAGACGGTGCGTTGCTTGCATAACTAGTAGGTTATATACAGTAGGGCCCGTTTGCCGTCAAGTCCCTCCCTGGCGTACAATCAGCCATGCCCTTCGCTCCGGCGACGCTGTCCTTCCTGCGCAACCTGAAACGGCACAACGAGCGACCTTGGTTTGAGGCGCACCGCGCCGAGTACGAGGGGGACGTCAAAGCCCCGATGCGCGAGCTGATCGAGGAGATGGATGTCAGGCTCGCACGGCTCGCGCCCGAGATCATCGGCGACCCCAAACGCTCGATGTTCCGGATCTACCGGGACATCCGCTTCTCCAACGACAAATCGCCGTACAAAACCCACGCGTCGTGCTGGTTTTACCATCGCGACGGCACGCGCGGCGTGGGGCGCGAGGCCGCGGGGGGCGGGGCGGGATTCTACTTCCAGATCGCGCCGGGCGACTCCTTCACCGGGGGCGGGATGTGGATGCCGCCGCGCGAAGCCCTGATCACGCTGCGCGACGCAATCGCTGAAGATCCGAAGGGGTTCGCGAAGATCGCCACCGACAAGCGCGTAAAGCGCCGTTTCGGCGGATTGGACGAGGAGGCGATGTTGCGACGCGTGCCGCGCGGCTTCGCGCCGGACCATCCCGGCGCCCGCTGGCTCAAGTTTCAGTCGTACGTAACGGGCCGCGCCCTGAGCGATGCCCAGGCGACGAGCGCGCGCCTCCCTGCCCTGCTCGAAGCCGACTTCCGCCTGATGCTGCCGCTGGTGCGGTGGATCAACGGGGTGTTGGGCCTGCGGGCGGCGCAGCGTCGCTGACGGCTCGGAACGACGTCGCGACGGCGACGCCGGCGACGAGCACGTTCGCCACGATGATCGGCAGCGCGGGGATCAGGACGCCGTACAGGGCCCACAGGACCGCCGCGACGCCCTGCACTCGCCGCAGCGCGATGGGGCTCTTGGTGAAATACGACGTCATGAACACCGCCGTCGCGAGCCATCCGATCCAGTCGTGCATCACGCCTCCGCCGCGGCGCCAAGGCCCAGCACGCCATCCGCGGCGCCGGTCCGGATGGTCAACCAATCGGTCCGTACCCGGTCCCATTCCTGGATGACGAGGCCCTGACTCTCGAACAGCGCGCGGATTTGGCCGGGCCCGAATCCGACGATCTCTTCGAGGATCGGCACGAGCACGCTGAGCGCATCGTCGCTGATCACGGTGCGTCGCGCGATCTTCGCGATCTCACGCGCCTCCGACGCCGCGATCGTGAACCCGTCGCCGCGGTTCACGTGCAGGATGACCGGGATGTCGGACTGCCCGTCCCCGACGTAGACAACCTGATCCCGTGGCAGCGCGAGCTTCAAGCGCAGATCTTCGACCGCGGCGACCTTTCCGTAACCGGCGGTCACGCGGCCGATGGATGCGATTTCCAGGCCCGCCGCATCCCACCCAAAGCGCGTGCCGACAATGTGGTCTGCCGGAACGATCCCCTTCAAGGCCTCAATGACGACCTCTTCCGGGGCGGCGGAGACGACGTAGAACTCGAAGCGATGCCCGTCGATGCCCTCGCTGAGCATCGTGGCCAGCAGCTCGACGTTACGCTTGAGCCGTACGCGCCGGCCGACTTCGAGCAGCGCGTCCTGCGTCACCGACCGATACTCGGGGTCGTGCCGGAGCAGGTATGCGAGCTCGGCCCCCTGCTGCACCAGGTTGAGCCGCGACAGGCCCGCGACCTTCTCGCGAAAGCCCGACACCCCCAGCACCTCGCTCAGGATGATCCCCGAGTCGTTGAAGCTGAGTGTCTGGTCGAAGTCGCTGGCCAGCAAATAGTGCTTCTTCATCCCTTGGATCCTCTCACGGTTGTGCATCCGCCTAAAAAAAGCCCGCTCCACCGAGGGGAGCGGGCCGCTGGCGTTGCAACTGCCTGGCTTTCGTCAACCAGCGCGCGCGTGCCCCCCCGGGATCGGATGCCCGGTCTTGTGGAGCGGATTCTTGGCACAGCGGCGCAGCATCATGCGAGAAAACTACTCAGCCCGGCCCCGGAACGGTACCGGGCATTGTCACCGTTCTGTATCAGTGGCTGATGGCGAAGAACCAGGCCCCGATGACCGGGCCGCGCGCGGGACGCTGCCCCGGTTGCGGCGGGGGCGCGTCCGCCGGCGGCGGACCGTATTCCGGTTGGAACAGATAGGCCACGTGCTTCACCGGATCCACGCTGATGGTCTTGGCGCCCCGCATCGTGCCTACCGTGGCGACGACCGTGTACTTGTCGGGCCCGTCCTGGTGGACGATGGTGACGTTGCTATCGCGTCCCGCGGGGATGTAGATGAGCCGCTCTTGGGGATCCCAGCCCAGCGCATCGACGCCGTCGCCGTTCGCGATCGTCGCCACGACCTTGCCCGTCGCGGCGTCCACGACGACCGACGTGTTGCCACAACCGGAGAAGATCCGGTTGGTCCTAGCGTCGTACGCGATGCCGGTCGGCCCTTCGCAGGGCGCGATCGGCCACGAGGCCAAGACCTTCATCGTCTTCACCTCGAGCACCTGGATCGTGTTCGTGCTCTCGTTGTTGACGAAGATCCTCCCCTTGCCGTCGCTCGCGGCGCCCTCGGGCGCGTTGTCCTCGAGCTGCGCTGTGCCGACGATGTCGCCTGTCCTGGCGTCGAGCGCCACGGCGGTGCCGATCGGGCGGCTGTGATTGGTGAGGATGATGCGGTCGGAAAAGGCCTCATACATGATGCCGTCCAACCCCCCGGTGGGAATCGGAATTCTCCGGGTCACAACCAGGGTCTTCAGGTCGAACATCTCGACCGTCGAATCGCCCGCACTGGTGATGAAGCCGTGGCCCCACTTCGGCACCAAGGCGATGCCGTGCGTGCGCGGCGTCTCAGG
>DATHDT010000008.1:0-9114 GCA_035318905.1 Gemmatimonadales bacterium
CAACGCCGGGTTCCAGGGGCACTTCCCTCCCGAGACGGTTACCGACCTGGGCTTCCCGGACGAGCTGTACAACGCCGGCGTGTTCGAGTGGTACGGGCGCATGAATATGCTGAAGGGGGGGCTGGCGTACGCCGATGTCGCCGTGACGGTGAGCCCGACCCACGCGAAGGAGCTCTGCACTCCGGAAGGTGGCTTCGGCCTCCAGGACACGTTCATCGGTATGGGCGACCGTCTGGCCGGCATCCTGAACGGGATCGACCCCGGGTTGTGGAATCCGGCGACGGATCCCGAGATACCTGCGAACTACTCGCGCGACGATCTCGCCGGCAAGCGGCGCTGCAAGGCGGCGCTCCAGAAGGAGTACGGCCTCGCGACTGAGCCGCACACGCCGCTGTTCGGCATGAGTGCGCGCATGGTGTCGCAAAAAGGCCTCGACCTCGTGCTCGGCGCCGATCTGCTCGAGACGACGGACGCGCAGTTCATCTTCCTGGGAGCCGGGGAGCATCGCTACCACGAGGCGTTGGCGAACATGGCCGCGGCCGCTCCGGATCGCGTCGCGGTCGAGTTCATCTTCACCGATCACATCGAGCATCGCCTCCTGGCCGGGGCCGACGCGCTGCTCATGCCGTCGCAATACGAGCCGTGCGGACTCACGCAGATGCGCGCGCAGCACTACGGCGCCGTCCCCGTCGCCCGCCGCGTGGGTGGACTCCGCGACAGCATCGAGGACGGCGTGACGGGGTTCTTGTTCGATCCGTACGAGCCCGCGGCGCTCGCCGAGACGATTCGCCGGGCGGTGGATATCTACGGCGATCGCACTGCGTGGAAGAAGCTCGTGCGTGAGGCGATGAACCGGCAGTTCGGCTGGCACCGGTCTGCCGAGCATTACCACACTCTCTATCGCCGGGCGCTCGCGCAGCCGTAATGGAATTCGTCCTCGCGCTCCACAGTCACCTCCCGTACGTCCTGAACCACGGCCGCTGGCCGCACGGCAGCGATTGGCTGTGCGAGGCGGCGCTCGACACGTATCTCCCCCTGCTGGAGGAGCTCGAGCAGCTCGCGAAAGAAGGAACGCCCGCGCCGGTGACGATTGGGTTCACTCCGGTGCTCGCGAACCAATTGGCGAGCCCCGACTTCGCCCGCGAGATGGAGGAGTTCTTCACCCAGCGTCTGGCCGCGTGCGACGAGGTCCCGGCGTCGGTCGGACCCCTGGTGGACTTTTGGCGGTCTCGATTCAAACGGCTCCAAAAATTGTTCCGCGCGATCGACCGTGATCTGATCACCGCCTTTCGGGGCCTGCAGGAGCGCGGTCTGCTGGAGATCATCGGATCCGCGGCGACGCACGGCTACCTTCCGCTTCTCGCGAAGGACGAAAGCATCCGGCTACAGCTCGCCGTGGGTCAGCACGAGCATCGCCGGCTATTCGGCGTAAAGCCGAAGGGCTGCTGGCTGCCCGAATGCGCCTATCGCCCCGGGATCGAGAAGTTTCTGGCGGAGGCGGGGTTCCGGTACTTCTTCACCGACGCGCATCTCGCCCACGCGGGCACGCCCCTCGTCGCGTACGGCGAAGAGATGCACTTCAAGCCGGGCAAGGCTGCGCGCTCTCCCTACCGCGCGTACCGAGTCTCTCGCAGCAAGAAGGTCGCGGCGCTGGTGCGCGACCCGCGCTCTTCGATGCAGATCTGGAGCCGCCACCAGGGCTATCCGGGCGACGCGTCGTATCTCGAATTCCACAAGATCCGCTGGCCGGGTGGACTCAAGTTGTGGCGGGTGAGCGGCGCCAACGTGGACCTCGGCGCGAAGCAGCCCTACGAGCCGCGGGTGGCGTTCGAGCGGGCGGGGAATCACGCGTCGCACTTCAGGCATCTGCTCGAAAGTCTGCCGGATGGAAAGTCCAAAGAGCGCGACGGAGTCATCGTGGCGCCGTTCGACACGGAGCTGTTCGGGCACTGGTGGTTCGAGGGGCCAGACTTTTTGGGCGCGGCCTACCGCGCGCTCCGAGGAGGCGGTGTGCGTGCCGTGACGGCTTCGCAGCATCTCGATGCCCATCCGCCCCGTGTGGCGTTGCAGCTGGCGGAAGGATCCTGGGGCGCGAACGGCGATCACAGCATGTGGATGAACGACCGGACGGCGTGGACCTGGAAGCGGCTCAAGCCCCTCGAGGCCGCGTTTTGGAAGGTGGCGCCCGCGGCGCTCAAGAAACCAGCGGCTCGGCCCGTGTTGGCGCAGGCGGCGCGCGAGCTGCTGCTGGCGCAATCGTCTGACTGGCAGTTCATCATTTCGACGGGCGCCGTCGTCGATTACGCGGAGCGCCGCTTCACGCTGCACTGCGACGACGCCGAGCGGTTGATCGACGCGCTCAAGAAAGGGTCGCTGGAGCAGGGAGCGCGCCTCGCCGAGGAGCTTGGTAAGCGCGACGCCCTGTTCCCCGACGTGCTCGCCCAGGTAGCAGAGGCGCTGGGCGGTTGAGTCGGTCCATCGTAATTCACGGCCACTTCTACCAGCCGCCCCGCGACGACCCGCGCACCGGGATTATCCCCGCGGAGCTCAACGCCGCGCCCGATCACGACTGGAACGAGCGCATCGAACGGGAATGCTACGCGCCCGTCGCGCCGTCCCTCACTTCCCTCAGTTTCGACTTCGGTCCCACCTTGCTCGATTGGATGGAGCGTCACGCGCCCGAGACGTACGCGGCGGTGCTTGCCGCCGATCGCGCCAGCGGGAACGCGGTGGCGATGCCGTACCACCACGTGATCCTGCCGCTCTGCCCGCGCCGCGACAAGACGACTGAAGTGCGCTGGGGCATCGCCGACTTCCGGCGCCGCTTCGGGCGTGAGCCCGAGGGGATGTGGCTGCCGGAGACGGCCGTGGACCACGAAACCCTCGACGTGCTCGCCGAGGAGGGGATCGGTTTCACGATCCTCGCGCCGCATCAGGTGGAGCGCGCGCCGGCCGGCGGGCTCCCCGGGTGGTATCGGACCGCCGGTGGCCGGCGCATCGCGATCTTCACCTATGACGGCGGCCTCTCGCACGGCGTCGCGTTCGGTCCGCTCGTCAACGACGCCGGCGCCTGGATCGAGCGTCTGACGGCGGCGCCGGGCGAACTCGTGTCGATCGCGACGGACGGGGAGACCTATGGGCACCACCACAAGAATGGGATTGCAACCCTGGCCCGAGTTGTGGAGACCATCGACACCGAAAGTTTCGCCTCCTTTCTGGCCCGGCGGCCCCCTAAGGAAGAAGTGCGGCTCGTGTCGCCCAGCTCGTGGAGTTGTCCGCACGGCGTCGAACGCTGGCGGGCGGAATGTGGCTGCCGCGCTGCGCCCGAACGGGGCACGCAACAACGCTGGCGCGCACCGCTGCGCGCCGCCCTCGATTGGCTCTCGGAAGAGATCCGCAGCACGTTCGAGCGCGAGGCTCGGGTACTCCCCACCGCGCTCGAGCACCAACTGCTGCGCATGTTCACCTCGTGCGGCTGGTTCTTCGACGACATCGCCGGCATCGAATCCGTGATCGTGTTGCGTTCCGCTGCTCGGGCGATCGAGCTCGCCGGGCCTATTGGTGCCCCTCTCGAAGCAGGTCTGCTCGAACGTCTCGCGGAGGCACCGAGCAACGACCCCGCCGTAGGCTCAGGGCGGGAGCTCTATTTGCAGCGCGTGAAGGTCTGAGATGGACCCTGTCCGCTTCGTGTTCGGCGTGCACCTCCACCAGCCGGTGGGGAACTTCGACCACGTCTTCGAGCAGCACCTTCAGGACGTATATCGCCCGCTGATCGAGCGGCTCGCCGCACACCGGTTCTTCCCGTTTGCCCTGCACCTCTCAGGCCCTCTGCTCGAGTGGCTCGAGGCGCACGATACGAAGTACCTGGACCTCCTCGGCCGCCTGGCAACGGACGGTCACGTCGAGCTGTTGCTCGCGGGTTTCTACGAGCCGGTGCTCGCGTGCCTGCCGCGGCAGGACCGGATCGAGCAGATCGGTTGGATGCGCGAGGCAATTCAGCGGCGTTTCGGGGTGAAGGCGACCGGGCTGTGGCTCACGGAGCGCGTCTGGGAACCCGACCTCGCGGGCGACTTGGCGGACGCCGGCGTGCAATACGTCCTCGTCGACGACCGACATTTCCTGGTGAGCGGTTTCGAGCGCGAAGCGCTGCACGCCCCCTTCTGGACCGAGAGCGGCGGCAAACGCGTCGCCGTCTTTCCGATCGATGAGCGGCTGCGCTATCTCATCCCATTCAAGCCGCCGGCCAGCATCGCGGAATACCTTCGCGAGTTGCGCGCCGCCGGCCGTCCCCTCGCGGTGTTCGTCGACGATGGCGAAAAGTTCGGTGGTTGGCCTGGGACCAAGGATTGGGTGTACACGCGCGGCTGGATGGATCAGTTCCTCGACGCCATGACGGCCCTCGTGACGGGCGGAGAGGTCCAGCTCACGACGCCGGGCGCGGCGCTGGGCTCGGTGCCGAGCGCGGGACTCGCCTATCTCCCCACGGCGTCGTACCGCGAGATGGAAACCTGGGCCCTGCCACCGGCCGCTGCCTCGCGCCTCGCCGGGCTCGAGCGCGACCTGGGCGAGACGCGCGTGGCCGGGCCCGACGGGGCGCTCGTGCGGGGCGGGCACTGGCGCAACTTCTTCGTGAAGTACCCCGAGTCGAATCGCATGCACAAGAAGATGCTGGCCCTGTCGGCGCTGTGCCGCGAGCGCGGCGATCCGCCGCCGGCGCGGCGCGCCATCGGCCGCGCGCAGTGCAACGACGCCTATTGGCACGGGGTGTTCGGTGGGCTCTATCTGCCGCACCTGCGGTCGGCGATCTGGAACAACCTGGCCCAGGCGGAGTGGGAGCTGCGGCGGGGTGAGCCGCTCGCCTGCGAACAACTGGATCTCGATTGTGATGGACAGGTCGAAGTCTGGATTCATTCTGCGGCGTTTTCCGCGCTCGTGAGTCCCAAGCGGGGCGGGGTGATCGAGGAGTACACGCTGTTCGAATCCGGCGTGAACTATGCGGATGTGCTCACGCGCCGGCGCGAGGTCTATCACGAGGTCAAGGCCGACGAGGCACAGGTGCACGCTGCCGATGGCACGCCCAGCATTCACGACCTCGAGCGCTCGAGCCGCCTGCAGACACTGCCGTCCGTCGATCAGGCCGATCGCGCGTTGTTCGTGGACCGCGTTGTTGGGGGCGACGGCACGAGCGAGCTCGCGTCCTGGGCGCGGACAGCGTTCGATGTGGGCGTGAGCGTGACGGCGAAGGCTGTGGAGCTGGTGCTGCGCGCGGGATCTCTCGAGAAGCGCATGACCTTCAGGCCCTCGGGCGAGTTGACCGTCAGCTACCGCTGGGATCCGGCGGCTTTCCCGCCTGACGCCTTCTTCTCCACGGAGATCTCGGTGTCCCGTAAGCTCGATCTTGACGTGCCGCCGGTGGCCTTCGCTACGGTCTCGCGATCGGAGAGCGGCTTTGAGGAAACGATCCAGGGCTACTCGTACACGCCGCGTTGGCCGGCGCGGGCCGGGGAAGCCCGGGTGACGCTAGTTCAGGCGACCTAGGAACCGCTCGAGGCGGCTCCGGGTGCTGTGCACGTCACGGCCGAGGTAGTCCCGGCGCGTCTCGCTGAGCGCGGCGTGTAGCGCTTCGGTCTGCTCGGCGGCCTGTGCCCACATACGCCCCCTCTCCACGACGTGGAGAGGGGGACGGGGGGTGAGGATGCGGGCGGCGAGGGCCAGCGCCTGCGCGGCGAACGTCACGTACGCTCGCAGCATTCCCGGGCCCCCCATCCCCCGGCTCACCCACTCGGGGAAACATCCCGCCCACCACAGCGCGAGCGCCGCGACGTCGGCCGCGCCCTCGGCCTGCGCCGTCGTGCCATCCGGCAGCGACGCCACATAACGCCACCACACGTCGATACCGTTTTCGCCGCGCGCGACAGTCCGGACCGCGCGCCAGGTCGCGAACACGACCGGGAGCGTGGCGGTGTAGTCGGCGAGAACCACATCGGAGACACCGCGCGCGAGCAGCGCGGCGCGCACGGGGACGTACCAGAGGATCGACAGGGGGACCGCGGCGGGTACGCCGCCGCGGCCGCGCACCGCCTCGAGTGCCACGGGGGAGTCGAGCACGTTGTCCACGGCGCCGGTCTGGATCGCCTCCTCGGCAGCACGTGCCTCAGCCTGGTCGAGCCGGCCGATTTCGGCGACGAGCTGGGCCAGGTCTTCGCGCGTGAGCGCACGGTGGATCAGCGGTGTGATCATGGCTCTTGTGTAGCACAATTGCGTTTTTCGTCATGTGAGGCAAGTCACCAACAAGCAGCACTCGCTTCACTGAAGTGCTAGAATGAGTGGCATGATGCGGCTGGTGGTCTTCCTCGCGTTCTCCTCTACGGCGGCGGCACAGGTCGAGTTGCGGCCGGGCATGGTCATCACCCAGTCGGTGCGCGTCGTTCCCAGGACGTATCGCATCCCCGCTCCTGAATCCCTCGATTCCGCCGTCATCACGATCCGCGGTGACGACGTCACCGTCGACTTCCAGGGCGCGACACTCGAAGGGATGGCGCCCGAGAGGGACCCCGATCGCGCGGCCGGCGTCGCGATCCGTGTGGAGGGCGGCCGCAACGTGCGCATCCTCAACGCCAAGATCCGCGGCTACCGCGTGGGCATCCTGGCGCGGGGCACGAAGGGCCTCGCCCTGATCGACAACGACGTGAGTTACACCTGGAAGCCGAGGCTTTTCAGTCTGATCGAGCACGAAAGCCTCGTCGACTGGCTCTCGTACCATCACAACGAGAACAACGAATGGCTCAGGTACGGTGCGGCGATCTACTTGGACGACGTCGAAGGCGGGGAGCTACGGAATAACAGCGCGGTGGGTGGCATGAACGGGCTGTTGCTCGTCCGTAGCAAATGGCTCGCGATTCGAGATAACAACTTCTCGTTCAACTCAGGGCTCGGCATCGGTCTCTATCGTTCGACCGATGACACGATCACCCTGAACAGGATCGACTACAACGTCCGGGGCTACAGCCACCGCTTCTACCGGCGTGGCCAGGACTCCGCAGGGCTCCTGATGTTCGAGCAGAGCTCGCGCAATCTCGTCGTCTCCAACTCGGTGACGCACGGTGGTGACGGGCTCTTCCTGTGGGCGGGGCAAACCGCCATGGACTCGGGGACCACCGGGGCGAACGACAATGAGTTTATCAACAACGACTTCAGCTTTGCGCCGGCGAACGGCATGGAGGCGACGTTCAGCCGTAACAAATTCATCAGGAATCGGGCGGTGGGGAACGACTACGGGCTCTGGGGCGGCTACAGCTACTCGTCCGTGATCGAAGGCAACGACTTCGCCGACAACCGCTGGGGCATCGCGATCGAGCATGGACAGGACAACATCATCAGGGGGAACCGCTTCCTGCGCGATTCGACCGCGATCCGTCTCTGGGCCGACTCGATCGAGCCCTCGGAGTGGGGCTACCCGAAGCACCACGACACCCGCAGCCGCGACGACGCGGTCGACAGCAACGTGTTCGTGGGGAATCGGGTTGCCGTCCGCGCCCGGAACACGAGTGGTTTGGTCGTGACCGGGAATCGATTGATCGGCGTCGACACAATTCTTGTCCTGCGCGACACGGCGGGGTTTCGGGAATCGGGGAATCGCCCGAGCGGGGATAGTTCTCTTAGTCTGATGGTGAGGCGAGGGACTTCTCACAGCCTGAGACCGTCCTCCCCCCTCACACGCCGCGATCGCTCGGCGATGATCGTGGACGAATGGGGGCCCTACGACTGGCAGTCCCCCAAGCTCTGGCCCGTCGATTCGAGCCGCGCCGTGCCCCTGAGGCTCGCGGTGCTGGGGCCCCCCGGGACTTGGCGCGTAGTGACTCGCCGTGGCGTCGCCGCTCTGTCCCGGACGAGCGGCAGCGTCGGTGACACGATCTCGGTCACGCCCGCACCGGATTCCGTCGGTGACTGGGACGTGACGCTCGAATACCGTGGCGGCGCGACGATGTCCCCGCGCGGCGTGAAGCGCGGGGCGGGGGCGGCGTACCGGTTCTCGTACGGACGCTTCGAGCCCGCCATCACGTGGACGACGAAGTTCTTCAGCTGGACTGACACGACGAAGTTCTTCGAAACTCCGATCGCGGCTGATTCCGGGGCGATGCCCCGGGGTTCGCGGCTGGACTACATGTGGTACCGTCCGACCGTCGCTGGCCTGCCCCTGGCCCATTGGTCCCTCGATGCCACCGGCACGGTGACCTTGGCCCCTGGCACCTACACCCTGCGCACGATCAGCGACGACGCGGTCCGCGTATGGGTGGACGGCTTGCTCGTCATCGACCACTGGACGCCGCACGAATCGATGGTCGATGCCGCGCCGCTGACCGGTGGGCGGCACGAGCTGCGGGTGGCCTATTATCAGGTGGACGGTTGGACGGAGCTTCGGGTCGACATCGTTCGCGGCGTTGTGCGTTCGACCGGCTCACCGGGCCCGCACTAACTCCACTACGCGTCGCACCTTCTCGTCGTCCGTCGTGCTGAGGTGCACTTCGCGGACGCCGGTGGTGCGGACCAGGGCCACCACATTACTCGCGTTGACCCCGCCGCCCGCGAGAATGCCGATCCGTCCCGCCGCGAGCCGTACCAGCTCGGCGATCTTCGCGGCGCCATCGGGTGCAGTGGCCGCCCCGCCCGACGTCAGCACACGCGCGGCACCGAGGCGAATCAATGTCTCGAGCGCCTGCGCCGAGTCGGGGCATTCGTCGAAGGCCCGGTGGAACGTCACGGGCAGCGGCGCGGCGGCGGCGAGCAACTCGCTCGCGCGACGTTCTTCGATGCTGCCGTCCCGACGCAGGGAACCGGTCACGACGCCATGCGCGCCCGCATCTTTCACGCGCTGAATCTCGTACAGCATCCCAGCGTGCTCGATCGCCGAGTAGTGGAAGTCGCCGGGGCGCGGCCGCACCATGACGAAGACGGGGATTGCGAGGCCGGAGACACACGCCGCCAGCATCGCGGCGTCGGGCGATGTGCCGCCCGCGGCCAGATTGGCGCATAGTTCGACGCGCTGCGCGCCGCCTCGGGCGGCAGCCATCGCGGCGTCGAGCGATTCGATGCAGGCTTCGACGATCACGCCGC
>DATHDT010000009.1:0-2147 GCA_035318905.1 Gemmatimonadales bacterium
CGGCGCCGGGAATCGGGGCGGACGTGCCCGCGCCCGCCGCCAGACGGCTCACGCCGCCGACCCAGGTGCCCACCACGACATCGGTCGCACGCTGGGACGAGTCGACCATGACCGCGCTGACGTAGTCGTCCTTCAGCGCGCTGGTGGTGGCCGTGGTGAAGGTCGTGAAGGTGACGCCGTCAAACCGAACCAGGCCGGCCTCGGTGCCGAGCCACAGATAGCCATCGGGACCTTGAGCGATCGCGAGGATCCCGTTTTGGGGGAGTCCCTGGTCGATGGTCCAGATGTCGTGGAGGTACTGACTGATGGGGCGCTGCGGGTCCAGACCGCCGGTTTGGGCTGACGCGACGGTGGGGAAGGGGAGGGGGAGGGCGAGGGTCAGGACAAGCCAGAACCAGCGCATCCATCACGATACCGCTTTCTTCACGAGCGCGCCGATCCGTGCCTCGTCAGCGGCAGTCAACTCCTGTAATGCGAAGGCCGTCGGCCAGATGCGGCCGTCGTCGAGGTTCGCCTTGTCGCTGAAGCCGAACGTCGAGTACCTCGCCTTGAACTTCGCCGCGTTTTGAAAGAAGCAGACGACCTTGTCGTCCTTGGCATAGGCGGGCATCCCGTACCAGAGTTTCGGCGACAGGGTGGGCGCGCTGGCCATGATGACGGCGTGGAGCCGCTTGCCCATGGTACGATCGGGTTCCGGCATCGTGGCGAGCTTCGCCAGCACGGCGCCTTCGCCCTCCCCGGACCCCTTCATCTCTTTGACGCGCTCCTTCATGGCGGCGCGTTCCTCGGCCGTGAATCCCTTGGACTTCTTGGCGGGTTTCGGCGTGGACTTCTTTGGGCTCATAGAAACCTCCTCTGGGTTGGCCTACCTCGGCGCCCAAAATGGATCCGTCGCCGGCACAAACGTCACCGGCACCTCCTGCACAAACGTGCCGAGCCAACGCGCAAACTCCTCCATCCCATCCTGCTCGGACGGAATGTGTCCCAAAATGATCAACGACTTCTTTTGTCCCGCGGTGATCGCGTCGGCCACATACTCGACGGTCTCCCACTCACGCGCCTCGCCGATCACCAGCACATCGACGTCCTGACGCAGCGCCTGGCGATGCCGGTCGAAGCCCGCAGCGCCGGGCACCAGGACGATCTTTGAGACGCGGAGGCTTGGATCCCCGACGACGCGCAGCGTGGGCGCCGGCAGGCGCCGCCGGACGTCCGCGGCGAGCTCGGCCAGCGTGGTTTCGGGAAGTCGATACACGAATTCGCTCTCGGCGCTGCGGTAGCGGTCCCAGCCGAGCTTGCGCGACAGGCTTGCCGACATCGGCTCGGGGCTGCGGCGATGCCAGTGATCGTGCATGCGCACGACCACCATCCGGTGCTCGCGGATAAACGCGCGCTTTGCGGCGGTCACCGCATCGTGCTCGCCCTCGAGCCCCTCGACCTTGTCGAAGTGATCGAAGAACGTCGGTTCGTGCGTGATCACGAGATTCGCGCCCTGCGCGGCCGCCCGCTGCAACACATCGAAGGTCGCCATCATCGTGACCGCGATTCCGGTCACGCGCGTCGTGGAGTCGCCATCCTTGAAGGTGTCGACCGTCGGCTCCGTCCACGGCACACCCATGTGCTGCTTGATGCGCTCCACCACATCGCGTGCGGTCAGGGGCTGCTGAGGCTGTGCGTTCGGCACGAAGATGAGGGCCGCGACCACGAACCACGTCTTCATCTATCGGACCTTCCCTCGCGCCGCGACTTTCCATCTGCCTGTCACTCGCCCGCCGCGGCCGTAGGCGATCTCGTCGTGGAGGTTCACGGTTGCACAACAATGGCTCGGTACTACCCACACTTTTTCACCGACGCGGGGTGGCGCGGCGCGATCGAGCTCCACGTAACCGTGCTCTTCATTCATCTTGCGCATCGTCCACCGACGCCCGATGAAGTGCCCGAACGTGAGGGCACCGACGGTCTGATCGCTCGAGAACGTCTTTGACCCGCCGTCGATCACGCACTGGCCCGGCACCGCCGTGCTGACGACCGTGGTGAGCACGCGCAGCGCGCAGTCCTCCACCCGGCAGAGCTGGGCGTGGAGGCTGCTCGCGTCATAGAAGACGTAGGTGCCAGGCCGAATCTCGGTGGTGCGAGCAGCCTCCACG
>DATHDT010000010.1:0-10666 GCA_035318905.1 Gemmatimonadales bacterium
TTCCGGTGGCGGGCGGCCTGATTCACCTGCTCCTCGTCGTGGCACTCTGCGCCTTTGTCTGGCATCTCATCGCCGGACGGCCGCGCCGCGCCTAGCCCTGCCCCGCCGCGGTCCCAAGTCCCCGCGCTTCGACTCGAGCGACCCGCTCCTCGACGCGCCCGTCGTCGCGCAGCTCGACCTGCACCGCCTCACCGGCGACGAGGTCGAGCGTGTCGTGCGCAACTTCCTGGAGACCCAGCAAAGACGTGGGCCGGGCGTCGTGCGGATCATCACAGGGAAGGGCAAGAACTCGCCGGACGGACCGGTGCTGCTGCCCCGAGTGCGGACGCTGCTAAAGGGGGCGCTTGCTAAGTACCTGGCTGAGTGGAGACTCGGGGATGATGGAGGGTCGTTCGTGGTAAGGGTGCGGTAGAGCGAAGGACCATCTCGTTGCTGTAGTCCCCAGCCCAAGTAACTTTCCCCACCCATGCGCCATTCTCACGTCGCGCTTATTGCGCTCGTATCGTCACCGCTCGCCGCCCAAACGCCCGTCGCCCGCTCCACGGGCGCCGCGGCACCCCCCGTCATCGACGGCCGCCTCACCGACCCCGCCTGGGCGGGCGTCCCGCCCATCACCGGGTTCATCCAGCGCGAGCTGCACGAAGGTCAGCCCGTCACCCAGCGCACCGAGGTCCGGATTATCACGGACGGCCAGGCGCTCTATGTGGGGGCTTGGCTCTACGACACCGACCCCGCCGGCATCGTGACGGGCGCCAAGGTGCGCGACGGCGACATCACGAAGAGCGACTACTTCGGCATCCTGCTCGACACCTATCACGACCGGCAGAACGGCTTCGTCTTCACGACGACGCCGGCGGGGATCGAGTACGACGCGCAGGTCGTCAACGAGGGCGAAGGGGGCGGGGTGCAACTCCCCGGACAGACCTCCGCGATGGCCGGAGCATTGGGCGGTTTCAATCTCAACTGGGACGGCACCTGGACCGTCGCTACGTCGGTCGATTCCGGCGGCTGGTACGCCGAATTCCGGATTCCGTTCACCACGCTGCGCTACGGGTCGGGGAAGGAGCAGACGTGGGGGCTCAATCTGGTACGCAGCATCCGGCGCGGAAACGAAGAGGCGTTCTGGTCCTTCATTCCGCGCCAATTCAGCCTCAACAAGATCTCCCGCGCCGGGACGCTCGAGGGGGTCCAGGTGCCGTCGCAGCGGATATGGACGGTGACTCCCTACGCGCTCTCAGGAGTCGACCTGAACGATCGACGGAGAGATGAAGTCGGCGGCGAGATCAAGTACGGCGTGACGCAGAGCCTCACCCTCGATTTGACCTACAACACTGACTTCGCGCAGGTCGAGGTGGACGAGCAGCGCACGAACCTGACGCGCTTTCCGCTCTTCTTCCCCGAGAAGCGGCCCTTCTTTCTGGAAAACGCGGGCATCTTCTCCGCCGGCACGCCCCAGGCCGTCGATCTCTTCTTCACCCGCCGCATCGGCATCGACTCGCTCGGCCAGCCCGTCCCCATCGTCGGCGGTGGCCGTCTCACGGGACGACTCGGCAGCCTCACTGTGGGCGCGCTCGAGATCTTCACGGAAGACCAGGGCTATTCCGTGGTGCGCGTGGGACGCGAGGCCGGGAAGAGGTCGCGCGTCGGCGTCATCGGCATCCAGCGCATGGCGACAAGCGACCTGGGGGGGGGCGACTGGAACCGCGTGTACGGTATAGACGGCCGAGCCGGTATGGGTGATGCGTGGACGATGGATTGGTGGGGCGCGGCGTCGGCCGTGCCCGGGCCTGACGGCGACGCCGCGGCGTTCAGCGCGCGCCTCGGTTACGACACGCAGCATTGGATGAATGTCGCGCGCTTCATCCAGGTCGGGAGCGACTTCAATCCCGAGGTCGGATTCCTGAACCGGGGCGGCGGCTATCGCTACTACGAGGGCGGCCTGTTCTTCAAAAAGCGGTTTCCACGCGTGCCGTGGGTGAAGGAATGGATCCCGCACGTGAACTATCGGGGCTACTACCGGCTCGGCGGCTTCTGGCAGGAAGGGCGGCTGCACGTCGATTTGTGGGAGGTCGATCTGGCCAACGGTGGCCGCATCGGCCCCGAGGTGAATATCGAGCATCAGGGCCTGGAGCAGCCATTCGCGATCTCGAGCAGCGTCACGCTCCCCGTCGGCTCGTACGACTACACGTCGGTCGGGTTCGACTTCGCGACCGACCCGAGCGCGCCGCTGTCGCTCACGCTGCGCGCCGACGTGGGGGGCTTCTACAACGGCACGCGCCGCGGCGGCAGCGTCACGTTCGGCGCGCGGCGCGGCAGCTCGATCACGACATCGCTGCTCGTCGAATACAACGACGTCCGCCTCATCCAGGGCGACTTCATTCGGTCGCTCGTCGCGGCGCGCATCGCGTACTTCTTCACGCCGCGCATCATGACGCAGACGCTGGTGCAATACAGCAATCAGGCGCGCGTCTGGACGGCGAACGCGCGCTTTGCCTGGCTCAGCACCGCCGGCAACGGCTTGTTCATCGTGTTCAACGAAGGCCAGAACGCGGACGGCTTCTTCCGGTGGACTGGGCCTCAGGCTCGGTCATTGATCGTGAAGTACACGAGGCAGTTTGGGCGCAGTGGCTAAGCGCCCCGAGAATCCCCGCGAGGCGCGCGAGGTCCTCAAGGCCGAAGCCTTTGCCGCGCCCAACACGCAGCTCGTGACCCTCACGGGTACCGAGTTCACGTCGCTCTGTCCCAAGACAGGCCAGCCCGATTTCGGGACGGTGACCATCGAATATGAACCTGCGAAGTTGTGCATCGAGTCGAAGGCGCTGAAGTACTATCTCTGGTCCTACCGCAACGAAGGGGCGTTTTGCGAGGCGCTCGCCGCGCAGATCGCGGACGATGTCGTTTATGCGATCAAGCCGAAGTCGGTGAAGGTGCGGGTGACGCAGAATGTGCGAGGCGGCATTGCGATAGTGGCCGAGGCTAGTCGGGGAGAGTAGGGCCGCGGTATTCGCAGGTCGTGGTGCAGGTCTCGTGCACGATCACCGCGGTCAAATTGTTGAGCTCCGGTTTCAAACGCTCCCAAATCCATAGCGCGAGATGCTCGCTCGTGGGGTTCTCGAGTCCCGCGAGGTCGTTCAGATAGTTATGGTCGAGCTGGTCGTAGATCGGCTGGAACGCCGCTTTGATGTCGCCGTAGTCCATGATCCAGCCTTGCACCGGATCGATCTTGCCGCCCACCGCGATCTCGATATTGAACGAATGCCCGTGTAGCCGCGCGCATTTGTGGCCGGCCGGGAGGTTGGGGAGCCGGTGCGCGGCTTCGACCATGAACGACTTCCGGATTTCCATCACCTGATCCCCAGGAGTTTGTGAGTCTGCAGGCTGAGCCGCCAGCGCGGGTGCTCGAGGCAATAGGCTGCGGCCAACTCGGCGTTGCGATCCAAGTCGGGTCCGTCCATCGGCTGAACAAAGAAGTGCGTAAAGGCGAGGTTTTCGAGGTGCTGGAGGTCTATTCCGTCCTGCGGATACACAACCTTCAACTCATTGCCGCTGCGCTGTACCAGCGGGGCACTGGCCTTGGGGCTGACGCAGATCCAGTCGATTCCCGCCGGTGCCTCGATCGTGCCGTTCGTTTCGACCGCGATCTCGAAGCCCTGCTCGTGCAGCCGGTCGATGAGCGGCCGATCGAGCTGGAGGAGCGGTTCGCCACCGGTGCAGACGACGAAGCGGTCACCCGCACCCAACCACTCGGCCGCGACCACCGCGGCGAGCTGCTCGGCGCTCGCGAACTTGCTCCCGCCCACGAAATCGGTGTCGCAGAACTGGCAGACGGCGGTGGAGCGATCCTCTTCGCGACCCGACCAGAGATTGCAGCCCGCGAACCGCAGGAAGACTGCCGGCCGGCCCGTGTTCGCGCCCTCGCCCTGGAGTGTGTAGAAGATCTCCTTCACCGCGTAGGTCATGCGGTGGCTTCCGCGAATCCTTTGGCGCGCAGCTGGCAGGCATCGCAGCGGCCGCACGCGTTGCCGAGCTCGTCGGGGTCATAGCAGCTCAGCGTCATGTCGAAATCGACGCCCAGCTCGAGCCCCTTCCTTATGATCTCGGCCTTCGTCATCTCAATCAACGGCGTATGAATCGTCAGGCGCTGCGAACCTTCCACACCTGCTTTGGTGGCGAGGTCGGCCATGCGTTGAAACGCGGCGATGTATTCGGGGCGGCAATCGGGATAGCCCGAGTAGTCGAGCGCATTCACGCCGATGAAAATCGCCTGCGCCCCCAGCACTTCGGCCCAGGCGAGCGCGAAGGAGAGGAAGATCGTATTGCGGGCCGGCACATACGTGATGGGGATGCTATCCCGCGTGAGATCGAGCGGGCGGTCTTTGGGGACGGGGAGGTCACTCGTAAGCGCCGAGCCGCCGAATTGCCGCAGGTCGATGTCGAGGATGACGTGCTCAGCGGCGCCGAGGTGTTTCGCGACGCGCCGTGCGGCCTCGAGCTCGGCGCTATGGCGTTGCCCGTATCTAAACGAGAGCGCGTAGCACGCGAAGCCCTCGCGCTTGGCGATGGCGAGAGTCGTGGCGGAGTCGAGGCCACCGGAAAGGAGGATGACGGCGCGTTTCTGCATCCTCCAGAAACCTAATCAGTTGTCCTGCGTCTTCCCCAGAGCCTCCGCCGCCGCCCGCCGCACCTCGGGGTCCCGGTCGTTCAACGCCCGCGTCAAGGCCGGAATGACGGACGGGACGTCCATCTCGCCCAAGCCTTCAACGGCCGCGAGACGGACCTCCTTGTCGGCGTCTGCCAGGCGGTCGACCAACGCTTGCAGCGTCGCGACGTCGCCGATGTGCGCGAGCGCCTTGGTGGCGTTGCGCCGCAGCTCGAGATCCGTCGACGTCGACGCCCGGATCAGCGCCGCGGGTGCCTTGGTGACGTCATCGAGACTCTCGATGGCATCCGCGGCTTCGCGCTGGACTTCCACGTCCCGGTCGCCGAGGGCCCGGGCCAGCGGCTCGAGCGACCGCGGTAGACTCAGGTTCCCCAGAGCGCTAGCACTCTCGCGCCGCACCTCGGGATCGGAGTCGTTGATGAGCAGCCCCTCGAGCGGTCCCACCGCCGAGTGCTCTTCCATATTGGAGAGCGCGCCCACCGCGGCGAGACGTACGGCATCGTTACGATCGGTCAGGAGACCGACCAGCGCGGCACCGACGCGCGGGCCCTTCATTTCCCCGAGCGCCTCCGCCGCGGTGGCGCGCATGACCGGGTCCTGATCCCGCAGGAACGGCAGCACGTCTTTCGCGTAACTCGCGTCCTCGTACTTCCCCAGCGCCCACACCGCCGCCAACCGCACGCGCGGTGACGTCGAGTGCAGGGCACCCTGCAACGCGGGCGCTGCGGCGGGATCTTCCATCTCACCCAGGGCCCACGCCGCCATGGCGCCTACGCCAGTCGCCGTATCGGCGAGCCGGCGTTCGAGCGCGGCGCGGGTCTCGCGCCGCTCACCGACGCCCGCGGCATAGGCCGCGCTCTCGCGAATCCGCGGCGACGCGTTGTCCAGCAAATCGTTCAGCGCCTTGGCAGCAATGGCACTTTGCCCCAGCAGCTTCGCCGCGACTCGCCGCACGCACTGGTTGTCGGTGCCGAGCGTCGCGACCAGCAGCGACACCGCGCGGGGATCGGTGATGGTGCCGGCCAGGGAATCCTTCGCGCCCTGGACGTTGGCCGCGTCGTCGAAACGCCCCAAGCGGGCCGGCTGGCCGCCCCACCAGAAGTTGCCGAGCTGGTCGCCGATCAGGTCGCAGATCACGGGATCGGTGCGCGCCAGCGCGCTGAGGAACGAGGCGACTCGAACGGAATCGGCACCGGGCCGCTCCGTCGTTCCCCCTCTCCGCGACGCGGAGAGGGGGACAGGGGGTGAGGACGTCACGCCCGCCGCCAGCGCGATGATCAAGACTTGCAGCGCCCGCATCATGGCTCCTGCCCCAGTGCTTCGGCCGCGGCGCGGCGGACCTTGGGATCGGGCGACTGCAGCGCAGCGCGCAGCGCCGATCGCGCCGCGGGGTCGGCGATGTTCCCCAGGGCTTCGGTCGCGCTCTCGCGCACGTCGCTCTTGGGATCGTCGATCAGGCGCCGCAGCGCGGGGATAGCCGCGATCACCGAGCGATCGCCGGCGATATGGGCGGCCGATTGGCGCACGTCGGGGTTCACGTCGGCCATCATCTTCAAGAGCGTCGCTTCGGCGATGGGCGCTTTCAGTTCGTTCAGGGCGTCGAGCGCTTCGTGGCGCACGTCCGGGTCCGGGTCGTTCAACGCCTCGGTGATGGCAGCGGCGCCGCTCTGATCGTGCATGTTGCCCATGGCTTCGACCACGTTGCGGCGCACGTCCGCATTGGGATCGTGAATCAGCTTGGCGATCGCGGGTCCCGCCGAACGGGCTTCCAGGTGATCGAGCAGGTTGACCGCTTCACGCCGCACGTCGGCGTCAGGATCGTCCAGGAGAGCGATAACCGGCGCGGTGGGTACGCCTCGTTCCCAGTGCGAGAGAGCGTTCAAGGCGTTGTGTCGCACGTCGGTCTCCGGGTCCTTGAGCAACGCGACAATCGGGTCGATGGCTCTGGGGTCCTCGAGGTTAGAGAGTGCGTCGATCACCGTCGCGCGCACTTCGGCGTCCGAGTCCGAGAGCACGGGGATCAGGGCCGTCACGGCGCGGGCGTCGCCCAGGCGTCCGAGCGACTGCGCCGCTGCGCGACGCACACTGGCGTTCTCGTCCTTGAGGCGGGCGATCAGCGCGTTGACGACTCCCGTGTCCTGAGGGGTGGCCTCACCCCCCGTTCCGGTCCTCACCCCCTGGCCCACTCTCCCTTCGGGAGAGGGGGAACGTACCTCGTCCGCCCTCTCCGGAACGGAGAGGGGGATAGGGGGTGAGGACACCCTCGGCGCGGCGGCGATCGTCACGACCACCCCGAGCAGCGCGGCCGCGGCCCAACCGAGCCGCGCCGCGGGGCTCGACACTCGACGACTCTCGAGCAGTCGCGCGATGCGCGAAACGAGCAGCGAGCGCCGCTCGGCGAGGCCCGCCACAGGCACGCCCAACGGCGAGGCCTGGATCCATTCGGCCACCGTGGCCAGACACTTCGCGAGCGAAACTGCCGATCCGGTCTTTTGCATGGCCCACTCGTCACTCAGGTATTCAGCCGTCGTCTCGAGCTCGCGGCGCGCGAGCTTGTTGAGCGGCTGGAAGAAGAAGAAACGCTCGATCAGGGTCGCGCCCGCGAGCCACAGGGAATCGCGCCGCGCCAGGTGCGCCAACTCGTGCGCCAGCATGCTGCGCTGCTGCTCCATGCCAAGCTCTGAGACCGCCATCTCGGGCACACAGATCTCCGAGAGGCCGAGGGCCACGGGACTCGAGATCGTCCGGGCCATCGTGAGGTGCACGCGCCGCCGGTATCCGGTGGTCTGCTTCAGCTCCGCGAGCGTCGCGACCAGGGCCCCGTCGCTCACCGCTCGGCGATCGGCCAAGCGGCCCACCAGGATCAACCGCCGCGCGAGGTAGTAGAGCGACGATCCGAGGGCGATGACGCCCCAGACCAGCACGAGAACCAGGGGGAATGACACTGGGGACGAAGTCGGGTTGGCTAACCCCGGGCGGTAGCCCGGGGTTTCTGGGACCGCCGAGGCCGGGTCAGTGAGAGTCGGAGCCCCAACCCCGGGCTGTCGCCCGGGGTCAGCCAGTGTCGCTGGTGTAGCCACCGGCAACCGCACCGCCGCCGGCGTCGACAGCTCGAGCCGCGATTGGATCGTGCCGGTAACGAGAGGAGCGAGCAGCGCGACTTTCCACAGCAGGTCAGTCGCCGAAGGCTCGAGGCGCCAGCGGCGCGTGACGAACCAGGCTAGCCCCAAGAGCACCGTGCTGTGGATGGCGTAGGTGAGCAGCCACGCGAGCAGGCTGGAGGCGAAGGCGTTCATTTGGCCTCCGGAGCGTTCGTTTCCGCGCGCTCGATCAATTCGCGGATCTTGGCGATGTCACCGGGGCTGACGTCTTCACCCTGCAGCAGGTGCTGGACGAGGGCAGTGACGTCGCCGTCGAAGAGGCGCTCGGTCAACTCGCCGACCATCGAGTGCTGCACTTCCGGTTCGGTCACGGCCGCGCGGTAGTGGTACTGGCGAGCCTGGGCGCGGCGGGTCACGACGCCGCGGCGCTCGAGGCGCGACAGCATGGTGGCGATGGTGGTCTGGGCGAGCCCGCGTTCGGGGTGCAGGGCTTCCCAGATGTCTTGCACAGTCGCCTCGCCCTTGTCCCAGACGACGCGGAGGATGGCGAGCTGCAGCTCGGTGAGTTGATGGCGCTCCGGCATGGTCTGTAAGCCTCGTGGTTGATCTACAGGCGTAGATTTACAGGTGTAGTAGTAACATGTCAAGAGGGGGTTTTAACGGCCAGGGGACTGGGTTATCTCAAATCCACCCCCCTAAACAGCAGCCCCACTCGTCCAGTCGTCGCATCAACCTGCGGGCCCAGGTCCTTGAACGTCGCCGTGCGCGGGGCCCCCACCTCCTCGGCCCGCACCGTCGAGTTCGCGAACAACGCGTAGTAGCCGATCTCCATCCGCACCGCCCCCGGCGGCACCGTGCAGCTGCACGACATCGCCCCGGCGAGCCCCGCGTTGATCGTAATCGTCAGCGGCTTGCCGGTTTCGTTCGTGATCAGCGGCGCGAAGTAATTGCCGCCCTTGGGACTCGCGGTCGCCCTGACACGCATCCCGGCCCCCGCTCGCTCGAACGTCACCGTATCGCCGAACACCGCGCCCGTTTGCCGGTCGAGTCGCCACGACAGCTGCAGCCGGCGTCCGCGCTCCGGTTTCAGGGTAAATGACCCGCCTGGAAGAATGCGCCGCTCCTCCCCGGCCACCTGCACGACGACGATGCCGCCCAGGCGGTTCTCGAAGACGAGCGTCGGGGATCGGAACATCAGCGCGACGGCGCTGAGCGCGACGACCACGAGAACGATCGCGGCGACGATCAGACCGATGCGCCGCGGCGCACCGCGTGTGGCCGTCCGGCCGGGCCGCGCGCCCGTCCTCGGCGCCGTCCTGGCCCCACTCACCAGCAACTCGGTCGCCGCCGCCGCCGCGCTCGCGCGCGACCGCATGTTGCCCGGCTGCTTGTCGCTTTCGAGTGCCGCGATGACTTCCGCGGCCGAATGGAACCGGTCGGCCGGCTGCTTCTCGAGGAGGCGTAGAATCACTTCCGACAGCTCGCGGGGCACTTTCGGGTTCATGTCCGACGCCCTCGGCGGCGGGTCGGCGATGTGTTTGCCGACGATCTGCTGCGACGAGTCACCGTCGAAGGGCGGGGCACCCGTCACCATCTGGAAGAGCACGGCGCCGAGCGAGTAGAGGTCCGAGCCGGGGCCGAGGTTGGGGTCGCCCAGGGCCTGCTCGGGGCTCATGTAATGCGGTGTCCCGATCACAAGACCCGTCTGCGTGAGGCTGGCGCCGGCATCGGCATCGATGCGTCGCGCGATCCCGAAGTCCACGAGCAGGGGCCGGCCGCGCTGCGTGTCGAGCATGATGTTGTCGGGCTTCACGTCGCGGTGCAGCAACCCGGCCCGATGGGCGTGCTCCAGCGCATCGAGGATCGGAATGATGATCGCGAGCGCCCGCTCGGCGGGCAGCGCTCCCGAGCGCTTGAGCAGCTCGCCCAGGGACATCCCGTCCACGAACGGCATCGCGTAGTACGCGAGCCCTTCGCCCTGACCGACGAAGTGAATCGGCAGGATGTTGGGGTGCTCGAGCTTCGCGGCGGCGCGGGTCTCGCGCTGGAACCGCTCGATCGTCCCCGGCGTCCAGGCGACGTCGGCGCGCAGCACCTTCACGGCCAGGCGCCGCTCCAGATCCTTGTCCCACACCTCGTAGACCTCGGCGAAACCGCCCTGGCCGACGAGCTTTTTGACCTCGTACTTGGGGCCGAGGGCCTTGGCAAGGAGGTCGAGGGTAGAGGGGTCGGGCATGGGACCAAGATATGGCCTGACGGGGCAAACGTCCCGGGTAAGGGGGGTGAGGGCCCGCCCGCCGTTCCGTCCTCACCCCCTGTCCCCCTCTCCCTTCGGGAGAGGGGGGACGATGAGCGGCTTCCTGAGCCGCTCTCTCAATAGCGTCTCGAGGTTTGTGCGCGAGACCTCCCGGTTTCGGATGCGAATCACTCGATAACCAGCGGCTTCGGGGAACGCGGCTCGCGCTGCATCGTAACCCTGCCGATCGGTGGCGTGAACATCTCCGTCCAATTCCACGACCAGGCGTTCCCCGATGCAATAGAAATCCACGATGAAGCCGTGCAGGACATGTTGGCGCCGGACCTTGAGTCCGAGCACACCACGGTTGCGAAGGAGCGACCACGCGTGCCGCTCGGCAGGCGTAGGGTTCAACCGGAGCTGGCGTGCAAGGGCGAACTTCTGAGCCGGTGATACTCGGCGCAGCGGATCCATCGAGCCATCGTAGGAGGGTCCGCGCGGCGCGCGGTAACCAACACAACGCGAACCCCACCCATCGTCCCCCCTCTCCCGAAGGGAGAGGGGGAAAGGGGGTGAGGACACACGGAGACGCCGGGAGAGGGGGCAAGGGGGTGAGGACACACGGAGACGCCGGGAGAGGGGGAAAGGGGGTGAGGATGGACCGAGGCG
>DATHDT010000011.1:0-2023 GCA_035318905.1 Gemmatimonadales bacterium
GCAGTGAACGTTCGGCGTACCGTCGCCTGACCGTCACCAGAATCCGGTGCAAAGGGCGCGCGCGGAGCGGGCAATTGGGCGCGTCAAGCCGTGCGGAGGGTCGCGACGCTCTGGCACGCCGGGACCGTCGCTCTATACGGCGCGTCGTCCCTGGCGTTCAAGCGTGGCGTGCGTGTTCGATGCTGATTGCGGCGGAGATCCAGCGCTCGTTGACGGGAAACCGCCAAGCGTGGAGCTCAGCCGAACGCGAGCTCATGCCCCACTGACGATCACCATTTCGTTGCCTTCGGGGTCGGCGACCCGCCAGCGATCCTCCGACTCGTCAAGGAGCCGGCCACCGGCTGCGACGGTCGTGGCGAGGCGCGTCTGCGCGAGGTCCGACGGCACCGCGAGCTCGAAGTGGATGCGGTTGCGCTGCCGGCGCCGCTCCGTCTCCGAAGCGTCGAGCTCTTGGAACACCAGCACCGGGTTCAGCCGCCGCGGATCGTGGATGTCGATGACCCCGGCTCGCCGGTCGTGGGTGTATCCGAGTGCGGCGACCCAGAACGCGCGGACCGCGGCGACGTCGGCGGCGTCGAGGAAGAGCTGAGCGAAGCGCGGCAGCCCCGGATCCGCAGTGGCCCCGAGTTCGCGGGCAGCGGTCTGGAGGTTTCCGGCGAGGTCGGTGAAGTCGAGCTCGAGGCCGTGGGCGTCGTCCTCCCACTGGTCCTTACCGCTGTCGATGATCACGAGCCCGGGGCGCAGGTCGACCAGCAGCGGGAAGCCCGTGTCGTCGGCCAGCGCCGCTGCTGCGGCGGCCAGGTCACGCTGCTGCGTCGGCGAGGTGATGCGGTAGCACGCCATCGCGCTGAACACCGCCTGCCAGTCGGCTGTCCCGATCCTCTCGCCGAGCGCCGCGCCCGGCACCAGGTCGACCTCGTTGCCGTCGGGGTCGGTGTGACAGACCCCGAACGGTCCGGACGCCTCACCAAGACTCGCCTGCTCGACCGCCGCGGCCGGCCGCACCACGTCGAGGTGGACGCGGTTTCGAAGCGGCCGCGGCTCCGTCGACTGGCGGATCCGTATCGCGGGGTCGCGCCGCAACGGATCCGCCAAACCGCCGTCCTCCCCAGGCGCGTAGTCGAGCACGCGCTGCCAGAACCGCCTCACCACAGACGGGTTCGCGGATTCGAACACGACGCTCAGGTGCTGCAGCACGGCAGGGTTCGCGGCCAGCCCGAGATCCCGCGCGGCCGCCGACACCGCCTCGGCGTGCTCGTCTGAGTCGAGGCGCACCCGCATGCCTGTCGCGCGCAGGTCGACCACGATCTCGGCCGACAGCTCCACGATGCGCCCGGCCAGCGCAGCCCCCTCGATCAGCGACGGCGCGTCGAACCATGCCGTCGCAACGCCATCGACCACCCGCCAATCCGTTCCGATCTCTGTCATGCCCGGCACCGTAGGGCCCACTCCGGACGATCTCCTTCCGGATAGTGACCATGTCCCGGCCGCGGCATCGAGTTCGCCGTGGGCCCGGTAGGCCGACTCCATCGCGATCTCGACGTGTGCCCCTTGCGGTGTTCGCGATCGCGAGTGCACCGAATCGGCGATCGGCGTGACCGCCGCCGTCACGGCGCGCTGTTCGCTCCTCTGGCTCGTTGACACGACAACGCCGACGTCGCCGCGATGGACCGCACCGAAGAGCTTCGGCGGTCCTTCGGTAGCGCCGGAGTACCGGCGAAGGCGGACGTCGAGCAACGCGATCCGAAACGGGTTGCGAGGATGGTGCCACCAGTGGCGAGGAGCTTCCACCACTGGGCGCTCGCCGCGCGGGGCCGACGTGAGCACAGCCGTGCGCTGAGCGCTATTCCTTCCACCCCGGGACGCGGCCAGCCTGCTCGATCCACGACGTCAGCTCGGGTTGCTCGACCTCGTCCATCGTCTTCAGCTTGATGTAGCGCGACCGATCGGCATCGCCGAGCGGCGGTGGCGGGTCGAAGTCGGCACCGCCGAAGAACACGACGTTCACGGAGACGTCGTAGGC
>DATHDT010000012.1:0-4755 GCA_035318905.1 Gemmatimonadales bacterium
CGTCCGATACAACCCGTTCCGGATCGGATTCCGCTTGGCGTAGTGCTGGTGGTACTCCTCGGCGCGCGGGGCCATTCTACGCAGCCGAGGAGTACCACCAGCACTACGCCAAGCGGAATCCGATCCGGTACGGGTTGTATCGGACGGGCTGTGGCCGCGACCGGCGCCTCGCGGAGATCTGGGGCAGCGATACGGCGCACGCGGAAGGGGAGGGAGCTTCCATGACTGAACCGAAGATCGCGCCGAAGCCAAGCGATGCGGAGCTGCGGCAGCGGTTGACGCCCTTGCAGTATGAAGTGACGCAGCACGAGGTGACCGAGCGCCCGTTCCAGAACGAGTTCTGGGACAACCACCGCGCGGGGATCTATGTCGACGTCGTGTCCGGCGAAGCGCTCTTCAGCTCGCTCGACAAGTTCGAGTCCGGGACGGGATGGCCCAGCTTCACCCGGCCACTCGACGCCGAGAACATCACGCAGAAGAGCGACCGTTCGCTCTTCATGGTGCGCACCGAGGTCCGGTCCGCTCACGCCGACTCACATCTCGGCCACCTGTTCGACGATGGGCCGGCGCCGACGCATCTCCGTTACTGCATCAACTCGGCGTCGTTGCGCTTCATTCCGGTCGAACGGCTCGCGGCGGAGGGTTACGGGAAGTACCTGCGCATCTTTCAGACTGCCAAGCGTGACTGACGCGACCAAGTTCCGCTGGGACGATCTCCCCAAGGAACCGCTCAACGACCTGCTGTCGCGACGCCTGATTACGGGCGAGCGCACGATGCTGGCGCACGTCTACCTGAAGAAGGGCTGCGTCGTCCCCAAGCATCACCACGAGAACGAGCAATTCACCTACATCCTCGAGGGAGCCCTCGAGTTTCTCATCGGCGCGGACGGCGACCAGAAGGTCGTCGTCCGCGCCGGTGAGGTGCTGCACCTGCCGTCGAACGTCCCGCACTCGGCGACTGCGTTGCAAGACACGCTGGACCTGGACATCTTCACGCCGCCGCGCCAGGACTGGCTCAACAAAACGGACGCCTACCTACGCAAGTAAGCGTCCTCCCCTGTTGTTTCTTCGCGAATTGAGCGGGTATGTCATCCTGAGCGCCGAAGGCGCGAAGGACCTGCTTTTTGCGAAGCAGGTCCTTCGCTCGTGCGCCTGCCGCGCACTCGCTCAGGATGACAAGTCGCGCGCGGATTTGGAAAAAAAGGAGATGATCAGCGCAGAACGTCTACCTCCACATTCGATGGATACTGTGCTGTGCGGTACACCCGGTGCGTCCTGGCTTGGTACGCCGCTGGCCCCGCCGTAAAGATGTTCGGCACAAACGTCTGCGGGTTGCGGTCGTAGAGCGGGAACCAAGTGCTCTGCACCTGCACCATGATGCGATGCCCCCGCCTGAACGTGTACGCCTGTTGGTGCAAGTCCACGGTGAACGGCAGGACGGTGTTCGGCGCGATCGGCGCCGGGTGCTCCCAACTCTTCCGGTAGCGTCCGCGCATGATCTCTCCCGTCACCATCAGCTCGTAGCCGCCCATCACCGGTCGCTCGGGGACCGTGTCGGGGTACACGTCGATCAGTTTCACGACCCAATCGGCGTCGCTGCCGGTCGTCGCGGCGTAGAGATGCGCGATCACGTCGCCCGCCACGGTGACGTCTTGCGTGAGCGGCGCCGTCTGCCACGTGAGCACATCAGCTCGGCCGTCCACGAAGCGTTGGTCCTCGGTCTCCCAGCGCCGCCACCGCGACGTCGGCGAGTAGGTGCGCTCGACAGGCCGCGGCCGATACGGGATGGGATGCGCGGGATCGGATACGTACTGATCATTGCCGACGGCAGCCGCCGGTGCGTCGAACGAGAGGACGCCGTTCGCATGGAAGTACAACTTGCGCGGCTCCCCGTTGCGCGGCGGCCAGCTGTCGAACTCGCGCCAGGTGTTCGTGCCCGCGTCGAACAGCGTGGCCTCGGCGACCTTCCCGTCCCCTTCGCCCTTGAGCCAGTAGCCGAACCACTTGGATTGCAGGGCGCGGTACTCGACGCCCGTGGCGCGCCCAAAGCGGATATTGCCGAGCGCGGTGCCGGAGTCGCCGGACCACTGTCCGTGAGACCAGGGGCCCATCACCAGGTGATTGATTCCCGAGGTATCGCTCCCTTCGAGCGCCTTGTAGCTCGCGAGGGGGCCGTACTCGTCTTCCTGATCCCACCACCCGCCGACGGTCAGCGTCGGGACGGTCGTGTGTGTGAAATAGCGGGGGAGGGAGCGGGCTTTCCAGGCTGAGTCGTAAGAAGGATGCGCCGCGAAGCGGCGCCACGTCGGCCACGCGTTCGCGCCGACGGCCTGTGCGAGCGCCCCCAGCGTTGGAAAGGACACATACCATTCGAAGGTGTCGTAGCGCGCGGGCGAGGGAGTGATGCTCAGGTCGCTCGACGCTTCCATCATCCACGCGTACTCGAGCCCGTACGAGAGGCGGAACGCACCCTGGTGGAAGAAGTCGTCTCCCATCCAGGCGTCACCCATCGGCGCCTGGGGACTGATCGCCTTGAGCGCCGGGTGAGGCCCGATCCCCGCGACGGAGGTCAGCCACCCGGGATACGACACGCCGTAAATGCCGACGCGGCCGTTGTTGTTCGGCACGTTCTTCACGAGCCAGTCGATCGTGTCGTAGGTGTCGGTGCTCTCGTCGGTGCCGGCGTGACCCGAGCGGGGGGGACGGTTCATGTCGAAGGTCCCCTCGGAACGGAAGCGCCCGCGGATGTCCTGGAAGACGAGGATGTAGCCGCCCAGCCCCAACTCATTGGCCCGCCGCGCCATTCCGGCGTTGCCGCTGGCCTCGTACGGCGTCCGCGTCATCAGGATGGGGAGTGGTCCACCGAGCCCGGGCCCATTTGGGACGGAGATCACAGTGAAAAGGCGTATTCCGTCACGCATGGGGATCAGCGTGTCGGTGCGAACCCAGGCTGTGTCAGTTTGCGCGGCGGCCGAGCCGGTGAAAACGGCGAAACCGGCAAAAAGTGAAATGGAAAGCAGAGTGTGGTTGCGCATGGGAGTAACGCTGTCGTCTGACGGCGGCTCGCGCAACCGACAGGCCGGTGTGACCGCAATCACGACGGAATCGGCACGATGTCAGTACAATTGTGGCGTCCCTAGCTCCCCTAAAAGACTCCCCGCGCCCTCGAGGAGAATGGTAGGAAAATGAAGGCCATCCGTTTCCTGATGGTCGCTTTGGTCGTCTGCGTTATTGCTTCGTGCAGCGACCGCGCGCCCACCGCCCCGGCTCCCGTTCCGGCACCCGACGCGTCGCTCATCGGCGACTTGCTCCGGCCGACCGGCCTCCTGCAGTGCTCGGCACTCCCCGCAGCGTCGGTCACGCAAACGATCGGGCCTGAAGGCGGCAGCATCGCCGTGGGACCGCACGTCCTGCGCATCCCCGCGGGCGCCCTCGATCAGCCGACCAGGATCACGGCGACGCTGGACAACAACCGTGGCGTGAACGGCATTCGCTTCGCGCCCGAAGGTCTGCAGTTCGACACGCCCGCGTATCTGACGATGAGTTACGCGAACTGCAACCTGCTCGGAAAGCTGCTTCCCAAGCGGATTGCGTACACGAACGATCTTCTGGACATCGTCCAGTACCTGCTGTCGCTCGACAACATTTTCACGAAGAAAGTCACCGGGCGCGTCCCGCACTTCTCGGAGTACGTGATCGCGTGGTGAGGAGTCGGTGACCGCGGTTCTTCGGCCGCGTCCCGCGGCCGATCTCCTGCACGAGGCCCGCGCGCGCGAGCGCGCGGCCTGCATTCCCGAGGCGATAACCTCCTACGAGGCGGCTATCGTCGCCGCGGATCGCGGAGGTGACCGCCTCGTTCTGTCCGAGGCCCTGCGGCGCTTAGCAGTCGTGCGCCATCACCGGAACGAGTCGGCGGTCGCACGCGCCCTTTGCGACCGGAGCTTTGCCGTCGCTCGCGAGGCCGGCAACGACCTGCTCGCCGCAGAGGCCTTGAACACGCTGGGAGGCTTGGATCTCGCAGCGGGCGCGCTCGCCGCCGCGCGCAAGCACTTCCTCGACGCGGTGGAGCTGGGACGTCAGAGCCGCGAGCTGGGCGCGCGCATCGAGCAGAATCTCGGGATTGTCGCCAACATCCAGGGAGACTTCGACGACGCGCTCGCGCACTACCAGCGCTCGCTCGAAGAGTGCCGCGCGGCGAACGACGAGCACGGCTGCGCGGTCGCCTACGCGAACCTGGGGATCGTCAGCACCGACCGCGCGGAGTTCGATCGGGCAGACAGTTACTTCACCGCCTGCCACGAGATCGCCGCGCGCGCTGGCGACGTGCACCTGGAAGGCCAGTGCCTCGTCAATCACGCCGAAGTGCACATCGCGCGCGGCCGCTATGAAGACGCGCGTCACAACGCCGAGGCGGCTCTCGCCTTGTTCGATCAGCTCGACGCGCGCAGCAGCAAGGCCGAAGCGTACCGGGTCCTCGGCATGGTGTACCGCGATACGGGGCGCGGGGCACTCGCCGAATCGCGCCTACGCTCCGCGATGGAGCTCGCCGTCAGCTCCGGTTCCCTGCTGGGGGAGGCGGAGGCGACGCGGGAGCTCGCCGTCTACTATCAGGGGAGTGGCCGTAACCAGGAGGCGCTGAGTCTCCTGAACGCCGCCCACCGCCTGTTCGGTCGCCTCGAAGCGCGCCACGATCTGGTGAATGTCGGCGGCAAGATGGCCGAGCTCGAGGCCACCTATCTCGCGGTGGTGCGGGAG
>DATHDT010000013.1:0-8098 GCA_035318905.1 Gemmatimonadales bacterium
GCTGCTGCTCGAGAGGTCGTTGTAGCGGGAGACCGTGAGGCCGAGCTCCCCGTCGTCGCCTGTGATCAGGGCGAACGTGCCACCGATCGACGAATACGAGTGGCTCGTCCCCGATCCATCCTGAATCGAAATGGTGGAGACGACGGGACCGATGCGCGCGCGACCTTGAGCCGCGGCGTGCCCGGCCAGCGTCACCGCGGCCAGGCCCAGCAGAAGGAATCGCATGATGACACTTCTATCGCATCAGCGGGGCCGCTGCCGTGATAGCGGTCACCGGCCCCGGTGATGCGCGCTCGCTACATAAGCCAACCGACCACGAGCCCTGCCGCCAACATCCGGGCCAGCCACGCCCAGCAGGTCGCGTCGAAGAGGGCCTTCACCTTCGTGTACCACACGGCCCCGCCCGTTGTCTGGAAGGCGATGGGGAGCCACAGCACCGCGGCGAATTCCATCCCGGCGAGCCAACCACCGCCCGTCACCCACAGACTGCCCATAAGCTGGCGGTAGGCGAAGGCCAAGAACAAACCGAAAAGCAGGGAGAGTACCGCGGACTTCATGAGCATCGGCCCCATGTTCATCGGCTGGCCCGGGGCGGGCATCACGGCGAACGCGTCCATCCCCTTCGTGAACACCTTCCCCCACATCACGTAATCCACCAAAAAGGCGACCACTCCAGCGATGAGTCCGGCGATCCACCAGCTCATACGTGCTCCTCCTGAAAAGAGAGTGGACTACTTCCGCTCCCCGGGCACTCCCAGCTCCGTCATGGCCCGCAGGTCCAGCACTTCGTCGAGCTCCTTGCCCTTGAGTAGCCCCTTCTCGATCACGAGCTGTCGCACCGTGACGTTCTTGGCGACGGCTTCCTTGGCGAGTTTGGCGGCCTCCGCGTAGCCGATCTTCGGCGCGAGCGCCGTGACCAGCGCGGGACTGCGCTCGAGCCAGTGCGCGGCCTGCGCCGCGTCTGCCTCGATGCCATTCACACAGCGCTCGGCGAGCACGCGCGTCGCGTTGCCGAGGATCTGCATCGACGCGAGCAGGTTGTGCGCGATGACCGGCATCATCACGTTGAGCTCGAGCTGCCCCGCCTCCGCCGCCGTCGCCACGGTCACATCGTTCCCGATCACTTGGAAGCACACCATGTTCACCATCTCGGCGATCGACGGGTTCACCTTGCCCGGCATGATGCTCGAGCCCGGCTGCACCGCCGGCAGCGTGATCTCCGCGAGACCGGTGCGCGGTCCCGAGACCAGCAGCCGCAGGTCGCTCGCGATCTTGCCGAGGTCCACGGCATACGTGCGCAGGGCTCCAGAGAATGCGGCCGCGTCGCCCATCGATTGCATCAGCTGGACGCGATCCTTCCCCTCACGCAGCTCGACGCCCGTGATCGACCGCAGGTGCTTCACCATGAGGGGCGGATACGCTGGCTCCGCGTTCAGACCGGTCCCCACGGCCGTGCCACCGATGCCCAAATCACGCAGGTCGTCCGCCGACCGGACGATACGCTCGCGGTTGCGTTGGACGGTATGTCCGTAGGCGGTGAACTCCTGCCCCAGCCGAATCGGCGTCGCGTCCTGCAGATGGGTACGACCCGACTTGATGACCGCGTCGAACGCCTTGCCCTTGGCGAGGAACGCGCGCGCGAGCCCGTCCAATGCCTCGAGCAGGCCGGGCAGCTCGACGAGGGCGGCCACACGAATCGCCGTCGGGATCACGTCATTCGTCGATTGCGCCATGTTGACGTGATCGTTGGGGTGCACGGGCTTGTAGTCACCCCGCTTGCCACCCAACAGCTCGTTGGCCCGGTTCGCGAGCACCTCGTTCGCGTTCATGTTGTGCGACGTGCCCGCCCCTGCCTGGTACGGGTCGACGACGAACTGATCGCGGTGCTCTCCGCCGAGGATCTCGTCGGCCGCCCGGACGACGGCATCGGCGAGCTTGGCATCGAGGCGGCGGGTCTCTTTGTGGGTGAGGGCGGCGGCCTTCTTGATGCGAACGACGGCGTCGACGAACGGAGCGAGGGGGCGCAGATTGGAGATGGGAAAGTTGAGCCGCGCGCGCTCGGTCTGAATGCCCCAGAGGGCCTCAGCGGGGACGGGCAGCTCGCCCAGGGGATCGCGTTCGACGCGCGTTGCGCTCATCGCCTCATTCCGTTCCGTCCGACTGCCGTTCGTCTCGAGCCAGGAATCGCCCATGCACCTGCCCGATCACGCGGCCTTCAGGGCCGACACGATGGCCAAGGTCGACTGCTTCCGTTCCGAGCGCCTGCTCGTGGGGCTGAACTGTTTCGAGCCCGGCCAGTCCCAGGCGGTCCACGCGCACGCCGGCGCCGACAAATTCTATGTAGTCGTGAGCGGAAAGGCCAATTTCGTCGTCGGGGAGCGCACTGTCAGCGCCGGTCCGGGCGACCTGATTCTGGCCCCCGCCGGCGTGCCGCACGGTGTCGAGCGCGCGGAAACGCGGACGGTGGTCCTCGTCGCGATCGCCCCCGCCCCCGCCCCGGCCCCCTAGCTGCGACGTTTGAACCAGCCGACGGTGAACAGATCCTTGGCGGCTTCAGCGCCGTGCGTGCGAATCAGGAGATAGACGCCGAGGATGGTCAACAAGACGGCCGTATAGAAGCGCCACAGCAGGAGCAGGATCACGTTTTGCCCCGGCGGGAAGTCTCCCGCGAATCCCGACAGGAACGCGACCTCGATGCCGCCGCCCCCCGAGGGAAGCGGCACCAGCAGGCCCGCCTGCAGCAGCGCCAACGCGCCGAAGAACATCTCGCCAAACGGGGGCGCGCCCGGCATGCCCCACGTGAGGGCCGGCAGGATCAGGGCCCGCGACACCAGACTCACGAACGTCAGCGCCGCACCGGCACCCACCACCCACCAGGGCGCGCGCCGCACGTGCGCGATCGCGACGCGCCATTGTCGCCGCACGCGGTGGCGGATCGCACCCGCGCGCACCAGCCGCTGCAACCCGTAGACGACGAGCAGCACGACGAGGGCCACGACCTCGATCGTCAACAGGTCGCGCGCCAGGCTGTGCGACAGCCACCGTCCGGCGCGCGCGCTCCAATCGGGGAGGTAGTGAATGCCGAGCCCGAGGACGATGAGTCCGAACACCGGCCACTCGGCGGCCACCTCGACGCCCAGCGCGACCAACGCCGTCACGGGACGCATCCCGGACCAGGTGAGCCCCAGGAACCGCGCGGGCTCGCCGCCCAGGCGGTTCGGCGTCAGGGTGGAAGCGGCTTCGCCGTAGAGGTTGAGTCGGAGGGCATCGCGGAACGACACCCGCCCGCCCGCCGCCCAGGCCGCAAGTTGAATCCGCCACACGCGGGTGATGCAGTCGAGCACGACGAGCAGCAACGCGAGGACGTGGCTCACAGCAGCGCGTCCATCGCCGGCGGTCGTTCCACGGTGAGGGGCCCGCGCGGGATGTGCTGACACGCGAGCCGCCACCCCTGCTCCACGAACGGACCGAGTCGCGCGTGGTCGATCGGGGCCGCCGGCAGGTCGCCCGACACGACGCGGACGCGGCAGCTGGTGCAGTTGCCGACGCCGCCGCACACCGTCTTGAGCGGCGTGTCGGTGAGGTCGGCGATGTCGAGGAGCGTGCGACCCCCAAACCCCCTCGTGCCCGCTGCCACGACGGCTCCGTCGGGCAGGAACGTCACGACGATGTCAGTCAGAGCAATCGCCGAGTGGATAGATGAAGCCGCAGTTAGCGCACGGGTTCTTGCAGCCCCACGGCTTGGGTCGCACCTCGGCGCCACACCGCATACAGGTCGGTCGAGGACGAGCCCTAGGAGGGGCGGGCCGCCCCGGTGAGGAAGGGGTTGGAGCGGCGTTCGTGTCCGACGGTGGTTTCGGGTCCATGTCCGGTGTACACGATGGTTGCTTCCGGCAGGGAGAGCAACTCGCGTTCGATGCTCGCGATGAGCGTGTCGAAGTCGCCACCGGGGAGGTCCGTGCGCCCGATCGAGCCCGCGAACAACACGTCGCCGCCGAGCACGACGCCGGGACCGACGAGGCAGACGCTCCCGGGCGAGTGTCCCGGCGCGTGCCGCACCTCGAACGTCAGATCGCCCACCCGGACCGTGTCGCCGTGGGCATAGGTCCGATCGGGCGGCGGCAGCGCCGGGGCCGCGAGCCCGAACCACGCGGCCTGCTCGGGAACGGCGTCGTACAGCGGGCGATCGGCGGCGTGGAGCCACACGGGCGCCCCCGTCTCGGCCGCAACACGCGGCACGCCGAGGACGTGGTCGATGTGAGCGTGGGTCAGCCAGATCGCGACGGGCTTCGCGCCGGTCGCCGTCACCTTGTGGAGGATCAGGCCCGCTTCTTCACCGGGATCCACGATCGCGCATTCCCCGGCCCCCTCGTCCACGACGACGTAGCAGTTCTCGATGAACTGGCCGTTGGGAATCTGGATGATGCGCATCAGTCGCCTTCGCGCAGCGCTTTCAAGTACTTCTCGACGGCGATGGCGGCCGTCGTGGCATCGCCGACGGCCGTCGTGATCTGCCGCGTCAGCTGGCTGCGCACGTCGCCGGCGGCGAAGAGGCCGGGGATCGACGTCATCATGCGGTCGTCGGTGATGAAGTAGCCACCGGCGTCGTGGTTCACGTGCCCCTCGATCAGCTGCGTATTCGGCTTGAACCCGACGAACACGAACACGCCGCCGACATCGAGGTTGGAGCGGGCGCCGCTCCCCGCGTGCTCGAGCACGATCTGCTTGACGCCCTTCTCGTTGCCGACGATCTCCGGCACGGTTGTGTTCCGAATGACTTCGATCTTCGGGTTCGCGAACGCCCGTTGCTGGACGATCCGGGATGCCCGGAAGTCTTCGCGGCGGTGGATCAGCGACACCTTGCTCGCGTAGCGCGTGAGATAGTCGGCTTCTTCGACCGCGGCATCCCCACCACCCACGACCGCGAGGTGCTCGCCCTTGAAGAACGCGCCATCGCACACGGCGCAGTAGGAGACGCCTTTGCCCGCGTATTCCTTCTCGCCGGGGATGCCGAGTTTCACGGGGGTGCCGCCGGCGGTGAAGATCACGGCGCGAGCGCGATACGTGTCGCCCTTCGCGGTGACGACGTCGAACCACCCATCCGGCGTCTTGCGGACGACATCGACTGTGTCGGTGAGGATCTGGGCCCCGAACTTCTTGGCGTGCTCCGCCATCTTTTGGGCGAGGTCCCATCCCTTAATGCTCTCGAAGCCGATGTAGTCCTCGATCAAATCGGTATTGAGGAGCTCGCCGCCGGGGGCGCCGCGCTCGATCGTGAGCGCGTTGAGCATCCCCCGCCCTGCATACATCGCGGCGCACAAGCCGGCTGGGCCTGCGCCGACGATAATGAGGTCGTATTCCCGTTTGCCGTTGTCAGTCATGCGTTCTTGAATTCCAGTCGCGGCGGATCACCCTGTCCCGCCAGAGCCCGCGCGAGCTGCGCGCGGAATTGCGTTGTTTCGAACGCCACGTCAGGATGCTGGGGTCCAGCGAGCCGTTCCAGCGCCGCGGCCCCGACCACCACTGTCCCGTGACGGTTGCCGCGGCCGCGATGCAGCAGAGCCGCAGCCGCTTGAATCAGTCCCTGAAAGACCCGAGCCTCATCTTCCTTAATAATAGAACGCCAGACGGTTTCCAACGCTTCGTGCGCTAACCAGTACTCGCCGGAATTGAAGAGGTCGCGCGCGTTTTCCAGGTATCGCTGCCGTTCATCCGGCGTCACGACGGGCCGAGGCTCAACAGGTTAACCGCTCCATGACAGCTCGAGATGGTCCCCACCAACACGCCCGCCGCCGCCCCGCTGGCGCCGGCTTCGGCCACGAGCCGATCGCCGGCGAGCACCGCGTCCACCGCGAAGGTCCCGACGCCAAACACGTGGTGCTTGCACACGAATAGCGCGGGCCCGGCAACGGGGCGTCCCTCCTGCCGCAGGTGATCCGCCAGGCCGCGGACGGCGTCACCCATTTCCCAGGTGCGGGGCGCGCCAATGGCGGGACAGAGCGCCGGCTCGATGCAGTGCGTGGGACACACCCAATCGGCGAACGAGACGTAGCGGGTCGCATCCTGCGCAGTCCGGTCGTAGGGCGTCCCGATGTCGCCGGGCACGGGCTCCACCGTCACGCTCCGGCCCGGCCAGCGCTGGCGCGCGCGTCCGAGCACCCATTCGAACATGAGGTGCGGCATGTGGGGGGACGGAACGATGAAATCATCAGAGGCGTCGAGCGAGACGTCGAAGAAAGCGTCGAAAAAGGACGTCCAATCCTGAGTCACGTAGCGACGGTCGGACGCGTCGCCCAGCTCGCGACGAGCTCGGCAATCGGGATTGCGATCCACAACGATGACGGTGCGGAAGTCCACCTTGCCGCGGGCTTTGGCTTTGGCGAGCTGGGAGGCGTAGAAGGTGCCGTAGCACCCACCCCCCACGACGACGACGTCTCTCAGCGGATGAGCCTCCCGCCATCCACGACGAGGACGGTGCCGGTGACGAAGTCCGAACCCTCGAGGAGGAACCGCACCGCCGCCACGACGTCGCTCGGGTCGCCGAGGCGACCCAGGGGTGTGGAGTTCCGGATCTGTTCCCTGGTCTCCGCATCCCAGCCGTCGGGCAGCAGCACCGGGCCGGGCGCGACGGCGTTGACGGTGACGTCAGGCGCGAGGGCGCGCGCGAGAGCCTTGGTGAGCATCACCACGCCCGCTTTGCTCACGCAATGCGGCACGTACGAGGGCCAGGGCTCGAACCCGGCGACGTCGGCGAGGTTCACGATCTTGCCGTGGGCGCGGCGCAAGTGTGGAATGGCGCCCTGCGCAACGAAGAACACCGCACGCAGGTTGAGGTCGAGCGTGTCATCCCAGCTATCCGGCGTCACCGTTTCGACGGGCTCCTTCACCATAATCGCCGCCGAGTTTATCACGATGTCCAGGCGCCCGAGGGCCTGCGCGGCGCGATCGCCGAGCCCGCGTGCCGCTGTCGCGTCGTACAGGTCCGCTTCGAGCAACTCGCTGCGGCGTCCGGCGGCGCGTACCTCCTGCGCCGTCGCCTCGGCGCCCGCCTTAGAGCCGTGGTAGTGCACGGCAACGTCGCACCCTGCCCGCCCGAGCCCAACGGCGATCGCCTGGCCGAGGCGCCGGCCCGCGCCCGTGACGAGCGCCGCCGCCCCTTCGAGCTTCACCTCAGTACGCCTTCCCGGTGATGGGCACGACCTGGCCGGTGATGGCGCTCGCCGCGTCGCTCGCGAGGAAGAGCACGGTCTGCACGACTTGGTCGATCTCCACGAGCGGCGTCTTCGCGTCGGGCTGCATCGACGCGACGTTGTCGGCGGTGCGGACGGTGGCGGGCGCGACGGCGTTCACCCGCAGACCGGCATCGCGGTACTCCCGCGCCAGGGCGCGGGTCATCCCGGCGACGGCGGATTTGGAGGCACTGTACGCCGCCATGTGCATGAGGGACCGGACGACGGCAATCGACGCGAAGCTCACGATCGATCCGCCACCCCGCTTGAGCAGCGCGGGAACGGCAGCCTGACAGACGAAGAAGGCCGTCTTGAAATTGATGGCGAGGTCTTTGTCGAGCGTCTCGGGCTTGATCTCGGTGAAGGGGCCGTAGCTGAAGAATCCGCCCGCGACGTTCACGACGATGTCGAGCCCGCCGAACTGTGCTTGCGCCGCGGCAACCGCGGCGCGTCCCGCTTCAGGCTGCGTGAGATCTCCAGCAGACGCCTTGGCGGCGATCCCCTCCGCGGCGAATTCCTTTACGCGGTCGGCGAGACCAACGGCGTTGACGTCGGCCAGCAGCAGTTTCGCCCCGCCGCGTCCGAGCCCGCGCGCCACGGCGTGGCCGATCTGCCCGACCCGCCCCACCCCGGTGACGAGCGCGACCTTGCCCTGGAAATCAGGCATCCACCACCGCCACGATGTCGTCCACCGGGGGCGCGCCGCGTTGCGCGAACCGCACCGTCCCGTCCTTGCCGATCACGTACACGGTGCGCTGGATGCCCTTGCCGTCTTCCTTAAGCGCGTTGTAGGCGCTCGCCATCGCACGCTCCGGATCGGACAGCAGGGGAAAATTGAACTCCATCTTGTCGACGTACGAGCGGTGGCT
>DATHDT010000014.1:0-4287 GCA_035318905.1 Gemmatimonadales bacterium
CGATCGGGATCGAGGCGGCGCGGAGGGCGTTGCGGGAGGCGACGATGTTGCGCTCACCCATCTGGATCGTGCCGGGGGTCATGAGCTGGCTGAACATACTGGCGCCGCCGGCGAGTTTGGCGACGATCCGCCGCGGCTCCGCCCCGAGGGCCTTGAGCCGCTCGATGAGCAGCGGCACCGCGGATTCCGGGAACTTGGCGAGGTTCGTCGCGTCGTGGGCGAGGCTGCGGGAGGGCAACAGGACGTGCGCCATGGCGCCGGCGGCTCGGTCGGCGTCGTACAGCATGATCGCGACGCACGACCCCAGCCCGAGGGTCACGATCACGCCGTCGCCCCGCTCGGCGGCCCAATCGGCGACCTTGACGATGACTTCCTTCACACGGGCTTCTTGTAGATGCGCTCGCGCGGATCGATGAGCGTCAGGCGTTCGCGCGCGGGCCCGAACAGCGTCTCGACCTTGCCGAGCAGGAGGATGCCGCCGGGGATCAGCGCATCCACGAACACCTGGAACAGACGCTCCTGCGCCTGCCGCTCGAAGTAGATCACGACGTTGCGGCAGACGATGAGGTCGTAGACCTTGTGCGGCGGGGGCTCACGCATCAGGTCGTGCGCCGTGATGCGCACCAGCGAGCGCACCGCGGGCACGGGCTGCAGCAGCGGTGCCCCAGTGAAGTAGCGGCGCTTCAAGTCGACGGGCATTTCCGTAAAGGCCGTCTCCGGATACTGCGCCTGTCGGGTGCGCTCGAGGCTGAGGCGATCCACGTCGGTGGCATCGATGCTCGCGTGTTCGGTCGATTTACTCCCGGCGATCTCGGCGAGGAGCACGGCGATCGTGTATGGCTCCTCGCCCGACGCGCACCCGGCCGACCACACGCGCAGATGGCCGTGGCGCGTGGCCCACTGGGCGGCCAGGTGCGGCCGCAGCGCGTGCCACGTGTCGGCATTGCGGTAGAACTTGGTGACGTTGATGGTGAGGGCGTCGAGCAGCTGCTCGTACTCGTGCGTGTCCTCGTCGAGCAGGCGGCTGTAGTCGTCGTAGGTGTGGACGCCGCGGGCCCGCATCCGCACCGCGAGGCGCCGCTTGAGGCATTTGTCCTTGTACGACTCGCAGCTCACGCCGCGCATCCGCGAGATCTTCTGCGTCAGCGCCAGAAAAGAGCGCTCGTCCTGCGATGCGGTCACGACAACGTGCTCAGCGTGTCCAGATTGGCTTTCACCAGCTCGTGCTTGGGATTGAGCTCGAGCGCGCGGCGCCACAGCTCGCCCGCCTGCTCCCGGTCACTGCGCTTGTACGCGATGTTCCCGAGTTTGAAGTACACATCGTCGCCGAGGTCCGGCGCCAGCTCGACGGCACGCTGATAGAGGTCCCAGGCCTCGTCGTAGCGCGAGCCGCGGTAGGCGAGATCGCCGAGGTTCTTCGAGAGCTGCGGCAGCGAGGGCTCGTCGTGCAGCGCGGCGCGGGCCAGCTCCTCGGCAGCCGGCAGCTCGCCCGCGAGCTCCTTGAGCACCGCGAGGTTATTGCGCAGCACGGCGTTCTGCGGGTGCGTCTGCACGGCCTGCTCGGAGGCCTGCTCCGCTATTTCGAAGTCGCCCGCCGCCGCCGCGACGAGCGCGCGCGCCCAGAACCAGACCGGAGGGATCTTGTCGGCGAAGAGCTCCTTGGCCCGATCGAGGCGGCCGGCGGCGCTCGCATGGTCGCCGCGCTTGAGGGCGATGATGCCCCACCCCACGTAGACGCGGGGATCGGTGCGCGCCCGCGACGCCGCTTCGGCGTACGAGGTCTCCGCTTCGTCGAGCCGCCCCAGCTGCTCGTAGGCGAGTCCCAGGTTGTGGAGCACCGCGGGCCGCGAGCCGCCCTTCTCGGCCGCGAGGCGCAGCGCTTCCATCGCCTCACGCCAGCGCGCCTGCTTGAGCGCGACGAGCCCGATGAAGAAATGCGCGTTGGCGTCCGTCGCGCGCAGCTCGGCCACCCGGCGGAATTCCCGCGCCGCCTCGTCGAGCATGCCCGTCTTGTAGAACGCGATGCCGAGGTTGCGGTGCTCCTCCACGCGCGCATCGGTCATCTTTAAGTCTTCGGCGCTCGCTGTCCTCCCGGCGCGATGCACGAAGCCCGCCGTGACGAGTCCGTACAGCGCCTTCCCGACCTCGAACTCCCCCAGGCCGGAATCCTCGATCACCTGATTCACATCGCGCGAGCCGTCGAGCAGCGGCAGCAGACGGTCCTGCGTCTCCGTCATCTTCGCGTCGCTGATCTCGAGCCGGTCCCGATCGACGGTGAAGATCAGGTCGAATGACGGGATCTTCTTCTCGATCAGACTCCACTCGTCCACGCGCCGAGCGCCCTCGAGCAGGAGCGACTCGGGGTTGATGGAGACGAGGAAATCTTGCTGCTCGGGCCGGACGTCGGCCTCGAAGTTGAAGGTCCCCTGCGTCCAGGTGAACAGGTAGTAGACCGATTCCTCGATCTGCATGCGCATGTAGCGCTCGAGTTCCTGCTGCGTGATGACGGTCTGGGTGACGAGGATTTCGCCGAGCTTCTTGTCGCGCTCTTTGGCCTGGCGGTGAATCGCGGCGTCGAGCTGCTCCTGCGAGATTTTCTCGTGCTTGACGAGGATGTCGCCCAGGCGATCGCGGCGGTTCACGATCGACGCGTAGCAGATGCGGCCCTTGTCGAAATAGATGTAGCCGAAGTTCGAGCGATCGGCGATCGATAGGCATCCCGATTTCTGCCCCAACGCCAGCAGCTGCAGCACGTCGGGAAGCGACGCTTCCTTGAGCGATCCCTTGATGGCCATCTAGCGCAGGTCCTCGATCACCCGGTCGGCTGCCGAGGGCCAGTCCCACACCATCTTCTCGCGACTGCGCACGCCGCCGGCGCTCGACACCACGAGACCGCTGGTGCGGAGACCGGTGGTGCGCCGCCCCCCCCCGCCGGCAGGCGGCTGCCCTTCCAGGACCTCGCGGGCGAGGCCCGCCGTGACCGGCTGGTCCTGCGCCGCGGCGGCCTCCGACACGCGCTGGACCAGACCGGTGAGGCTCCGCACCGAATCGGTCGGCCGGTCGGCGAGGTAGTCGAGCAGCGCCGGATCGGGCGTCATCTTTTGCTGGCTGAAGATCCGCTCGAGCGCGGTGCGCCGCACCGCGCGGTCGGGATCACCGATCTCGGCGACGAGCCCCCCCTCGAGACGGGACACGATCCGCTCTTCCAGCCCCTCGAGCTTGTTCGGATGGGCCGGCGCGGTGAACACCAGCTGCCGTTCCCCGTCCAGGAACTGGTTGAAGAGGTTGAACAGCTCCTCCTGCGTCCGGTCTTTCCCGGCGAGGAGGTGAATGTCGTCGAGCAGCAGCGCCGTGGCGCGACGGTAGCGCGCGCGCCACCAGTCGACCCGGTCGCCGTCGATCGCCGCGATCAGCTCGTCGACGAAGGCTTGGGTCGACAGACAGGCGACGACCGCGCCCTTCTTCTTCATCAACTCGAGCCCGATGGCGTTGAGCAGGTGCGTCTTGCCGAGCCCGCTGTGACCCGCGAGCACGAGCGGGTTGTACTTCTTGCCCGGTGCCTCGATGACGGCGCGCGCGGCGCTCAGCGCCACGTCGTTCGAGGCGCCGCCCGCGTAGCTGTCGAGCGGGAAGGCACCCGACGGGGCCGGGGGCGGCGCGGCCCCGTCGCGCACCTTCGCGGCTTCGGCCTCGGCTTCCGCCATGCGGTCCGGATCGCGGAACACCTTGTCCCCTGCCGCCTGCGGATCGAGAGCGCCCACCTCGGCCTCGAGAGCTTTGAGGCGCTCCACGTCGTGGATGTACGACGCGATTGCTTCGTCGACGGCCGAAGGGTTGTCGTGGTCGAGCAGCTTTTCCAGGCGCCCGGTGCGATAGCCCTCGCCCTCCCAGCGCAGCACGGCCTCCGCGACTCGGGCGCGCCAGGCTTCGACGGCTTTGCCGACGGTCACGGTGACGTCGGTGAGGAACTGGGAAAACTCGTCAGGTCCCGGCGTGCCAGCGGCGGCGGTCGATGAGGCGGCGGTCGGTGAAGCAGCGGTCGCATCGGCGACGCCGAGGACCTTGCGCGCGGCTTCGGCATTGATGGGAGAGTCGTTCACCGCCTGATACGCGACGAGGCGATTGAGGGCCCCCATCAGCTCGCGCACGTTGGGGAAGTCGATCCCGGCCGCCGTCTCGAGGACGCCCGGTTGGAAGCGCGCGCCGCGCTCCTCGGCTTTGCGCCGCAGAATCGCGACGCGGGTCTCGTAGTCGGGAATGCCCATGTCGACCACGAGTCCGCCGGAG
>DATHDT010000015.1:0-2786 GCA_035318905.1 Gemmatimonadales bacterium
GTTGAAATTCATCGAGTCGGCCGCCATCGAGCAGGCATTCGAGCACCGCCCGGACGTCGTAACTCATGCGGTGATCCGCCGGAAGCAATTCGTACAGCTCCTTGGGATCACGCTTGGGCGCGGCGTGCGTGCGCCGGGCGCTGTTAGCGTGGGGCAGCCGGGCCACGTACTCCCGCAGCCGGACCAGGCACTCGCGGTCGTCCTTGGCCCGATAGTGGGCGACCGCACTCACCGACGTATGCGTCGCGGCGCCGCCGAGCGACTCGGCGTCGACCACCTGGCCGGTGGCACCCTTCACGAGGTTCGGCCCGCCGAGGCCCATGAACGACGTGCCCTCGACCATGAAGATCACGTCGGAAAGGGCCGGGAGGTATGCGCCGCCGGCGATGCAGGGGCCCATCACGGCGGCGATCTGTGGGACCTTCAAGTAGCGCCGCATGATCGAGTTGTAATAGAAGATGCGCGCCGCCCCGTATTGCCCGGGGAACACGCCCCCCTGGTACGGCAGGTTCACACCCGCCGAGTCGACGAGGTAGATGATGGGGACACGCTGGCGCATCGCGATTTCTTGCGCCCGGAGAATCTTCTTGATCGTCTCGGGCCACCAGGACCCCGCCTTCACGGTGGCGTCGTTCGCGACGACCACCACCGGCCGCCCGCCCACCCGCCCCAACCCCGTCACCACGCCGGCGGCGGGCGCCTGACCGTCATACTGATCCCACGCGACCAGCAGCCCGATTTCGAGCCAGGGGCTCCCCTCGTCGAGGAGGCCGGCGACGCGCTCGCGCGCGGTCAGCTTCCCCTGCTCATGCTGGCGACGGACCTTGTCGGGCCCGCCCCCCTGCTCGAGGCGCGAGCGCAGGGCGAGGTACTCGTCGCTGAGCGTCTTGAGGCGGCTCACAAACAACAGTGCGTGGGGCGTGGTGCGTAGGGCGTGGGACTACGCGGCGACATGGTCCGCGGCCCAGTCCTGGATGTACTTGATCAGATCCGATGTTGGGGTCCCCGGCCCGAACAGTTTCCCGGCGCCCTGTTGCTCGAGCGCGGTCATGTCCTCCGGCGGGATGATGCCGCCGCCCGTCAGGAGCACGTCCCGACGGCCCGCGGCGTCGAGCAGTTTGCGGACGCGCGGGAAGAGCGTCATGTGCGCGCCCGACAGGATCGACAGGCCGACGACGTCGACGTCCTCCTGGATCGCGGCTTGGGCGATCATCTCCGGCGTCTGATGCAGCCCGGTGTAGATCACTTCCATCCCCGCGTCGCGCAACGCCGCCGCGACGACCTTGGCGCCGCGGTCGTGGCCGTCGAGCCCCGGCTTTGCGACCAGGATGCGGATGGGCCGCTGTTTCTTGGCCATCAGGCGCGGAAACGCAGCAGCGCCGCCAGTCCGTCCACCACCCGGCGCGCCTTGTCGTCGTACAGCACGTCGACCTGGGCGCGCTGGCGCAACGCCTCTTCGACGGCCTCGTCGATCCGTGGGTCGGGGTCGGCCCCGTCGGCGAGCAGGGTGCGCACCTGGCCGCGGCCGAGTGTCTTGAGCGTCGCGTCGATCCCGTTGACGGCCCATCCCGTCCCCACGCCTTCCTTCGCCGCGTCCGCATGGGCGCGTTCCCAGGCGCGCTCGCGCTCCTCGCGCAGCGCCAGCGCCGCCTCGCGCACCTCGGCGGGCGTCACCTGTTTGGTGTTGAGCCGCACGACGCCGAGCACGAGATCGTGCAGGTAGGTATGCAGGTGCGGGACGACGGCCCCGGCATCGACGCCGACGCCCGCGACCACGAGCCCCGCCAGCGGTCGTTGGCTGTGAATCTGGAAGATGCGGTCCGCCACGTGCGCGTAGAGCCGCTGCTTCTCGGTGCGGATGCGCATGTGGTAATTGTGCTCGCCCGCGCCCGACACGGCGTGAAACCGGCTGCCGCGCGACGCCTCGACCCCGGCAAGGGCCGTCAGCTCGGTGCAGTCGAAGGCGGTGACCTCGAAGAAGCGCGCGGCTGTCCGGTCGCACACCGCGACCAGGATCGTCCCGAACTCTTCCTCGAGCGCGACCAACTCGCGGACCAGGGGCACGTGGTCGACCCTCAAGCGGGAGCGATGGACGTGCGGCAGGGACAGGGCCTCGAACAGCCCCAATCCCCGCGAAGCGAACACGGCGATGCCGCGCGTCGACGGCAGGTGCCCCGGGTCCTCAAAATACTCGAGCACGCGACCCAGATCGGCCGCGATCGCCTCGCGGTCGGCGCGCTCGAGGGGACGAGTGGTGAGCGTCGTGACCGTCTCACGCACGCGGTTCTTCATCTTGATGAGGTACTTGCCGCGCGTTTTGTCGCGCGGCTCGAGCTTCAGGTAGCACGAGACGACCCAGTGGGGACCGGGCTCGATGGCGGCGAGCGCCGCCACACTGGCGCTCAGATCGCGCTCGATCGGCACTACGGCCTGGCGGCTCACGGCTAGAAGAACACCGGCTCGCGGTAGGCGCCCCAGACGCGCTCGAGCGCGTGGCGGATCTCGAACAAGGTGGCGTAGGCGCGGGCGCAATCGAGCATCGGCCCGATCACGTTCCGATCGGCCTCGGCCGCCTGGCGCAGGGCCTCGAGGCGCCGCTCCACGAGGGCGTTATCGCGCTGCGTGCGGAGCGTGGCCATGCGGCGCTTCTGACCGTCTTCGGCGTCGCCCGACACCTTGAGGATCTCGACCGGATGGTCCTCGTCGGACAGGAACTCGTTGACGCCGACGATCACCTTCCCGTTCGCCTCCACTTGGCGCTGGAACGCGGCGGCCGACTGCGCGAT
>DATHDT010000016.1:0-2442 GCA_035318905.1 Gemmatimonadales bacterium
CCGAGCTGGTCGGAGGTCGCGGTGGCGTCGAGTACGTCGTCGGCGATCTGGAAAGCGAGGCCGATCGCTTCGCCATAGGCCCGCAGTGCCTCCACGTGACCCTGGGGCGCGTCATCGCCGGCCGCCAGGCCACCGATCACGCACGACGCGGCGATCAATGCGCCGGTCTTGCGGCGGTGCACCTCCGCGAGCTGATCGATCGGCAGGGTCTTGGCTTCGGCTTCGAGATCCAGCGCCTGCCCGCCGATCATGCCGCCGGCGCCGGCCGCGCGGAACAGTTCGAGCGCGATCTCGCGTTGCCGGCTCGCGGAGAGCCGCAGCGCGTCGAGGCCATGCGCGAGGACGCGCGCCGCGAGCGCCACCATCTGGTACCCGGCGCGCGTCGCGCGCGGCACATCGAAGGCCCGATGGGCCGTCGGGCGGCCGCGCCGCAGATCGTCGTCATCCATGCAAGGGAGATCGTCGTGCACCAGCGAGTACGCGTGCACCACCTCGACGGCGGCCGCGAGCTCGCCCACGCCTTCGCCTCCCGTCCCGCCCAGCGCCTCGTGCGCCGCGAAGACGAGGGTCGGCCGAAGGCGCTTGCCTTCGCCCAGCAAGCTGTAGCGGATGACCTCGTCGCCGCGCTCCGCCCACGCCTCGAGGACCGTGTCCACGCGCGTGCGGGCGTCGGCGAGATACGCGGCGAGCCCGCGATTAGCTGCCTGAGCCTTCACCCTTGAGCGCTTTCTTGACCTTGCCCTCCGCCTGGGTGAGCTGCTCGCGCGCCGCGCGCAGCCGCTCGACGCCCTCCTCGAAGAGCTTCAACGCCTCATCGAGATCGAGGTCCTCGGCTTCGAGCTTGCGCACGATGGCTTCGAGGCACTCCAGCTGCTTAGCGAAGTCCATCAGACCTCCGCCCCCGATCCGTCCTCACCCCCTGGCCCCCTCTCCCTTCGGGAGAGGGGGGACGACACTCCACGTTCGTTCCCCCTCTCCGGAACGGAGAGGGGGTCAGGGGGTGAGGACACCCGCGCGGCGACCTCGCCGTCGGTTACACGTAACCGGAACGCCTGCCCGGAGGGAAGCTGTTTGACCCGCTTCAACACGCGACCCTTCTCGTCGCGCGCGACGGCGTAGCCACGCGCCAGGATCTTCAGCGGGCTCAGTGCCTCGAGGTGTGCGCTGTGCGCGGTGAGCAGGGCGCGGGACTGCTCCAGCCGGAACTGGATCGCGCCGCTGAGGCGGTCTCCCGTGCGGTCGAGGCGGTCCACCGCGCGCTGCGAGCGCAGCGCCAACCCGCGCGCCAGGCGCTCACCGAGGTGCCCGAGGTGCACCAGCACCTCCGCGCGATCGGGGGTCGCCGCTTCGGCCGCCGCCGAGGGCGTCGGCGCGCGCACATCAGCGACCAAGTCACACAGCGTGACGTCGGTCTCGTGACCCACGGCCGAGATGACCGGGACCGGCACGGCGGCCAGGGCGCGCGCCACGCGCTCACTGTTGAAGGTCCAGAGGTCTTCGGCAGAACCGCCGCCGCGGCCCACGATCGCGACGTCCACCTCGAGTTTCCCAAGCCGCGCGAGCGCCGCGCACACCGACGCCTCGGCGCCATCGCCCTGCACCTTCGCGGCGACGAGCACCAGCTCGGCGATGGGCCAGCGGCGCGTGATCACGGCTTCGATGTCGCGGAGCGCGGCGCCGTCAGGACTCGTGACCACCGCGATGCGGCGTGGGAACAACGGCAGGCGCCGTTTCCGCGCCGGATCGAGCAGACCGTCTTTCTGGAGAGCGGCGCGCGCCTTCTCGAACGCGAGCTTCCACAGGCCGCCCTGCTCCGTCGAGAGCAGCTCCTTGATCGTGAGCTGGAATTCTCCCTTGGCTTCGTAGACCGAGGGTTGGGCGAAGGCAAAGACCTGCATGCCCTCGGTGGGCGGTGCCGGCAACCTGCGATTGTCAGTGTGGAACATCACGCACCGGATCTGCGAGAACCGGTCACGCAGGGAGAAGTACCAATGTCCCGAGCGCCACGCCTTGAAGCCGGTGACCTCGCCGCGGATCCAGAGGGGCGGGAGCCCCGCTTCGATCACCACGCGCGCGCGGCGCGTGACCTCGGTGACGGTCCAGGCGCCCTCCGCCGAGGCGGCGGCGAACAGGTCTATGGGTGCGCCCACTGCCGGGCCGCCTGCACCGTGTTGTAGAGGAGCATCGTGATGGTCATCGGCCCGACGCCGCCGGGAACGGGGGTGATCGCCGACGCCACCTTCTTTGCGTCGGAAAACCGGACGTCGCCGACGAGCCGGTAGCCCTGCTTGAGGGATGCATCGTCCACCCGGTTCACACCGACGTCGATCACGACGGCCCCCGGCTTGATCATGTCGGCCGTGACGAATTCGGGCTTCCCGATCGCGACGATGAGAATGTCGCCCTGGCGCGTCACGCTGCCGATGTCGCGCGTGCGCGAGT
>DATHDT010000017.1:0-4083 GCA_035318905.1 Gemmatimonadales bacterium
GCCGACGTCCGTGTGGATCGACGAGAGCCAGTACAGCGTCCAGCGCTTGGGGGGCGTGAGGCGCACGCGTTGACGCGCGGCGCGGTCGCGACCGACCTCGACATCGATCTGGAACTCGGCGGACTCCGACAGGGGGACCCAGACTTCGCCCGAGAGCGCGAGGCCGGCGCCCAGCGGCAGCAGCCCCGCGGTGCCGACGAGCGCGCCGCGCCGGTCGGTGACGCGGGCCCGCGCGGCCGGAGCGCCGAGGCCGGCGACGGTGATGCGGACCAGATTCTTCCGGCCTTCAGGAGCTTGGTACAGCGCCGAGGGGCGGACCTCTACGGTAGGGGGAGGCGCGGCGGCGCTGCCGCGGCCCCGCAGCAGCGGTAGGGACGCGATCCAACCCACGAAACTGCGGCGGTCGAACGACGGCATAGCTGGCGAGAAAGATACCCGGGCTTGACTCGACTGGTCCGTCTTATAGGTTCCCCCACGCTTTACGGGGACCCGAACTCTTCAACAGGAGTGACAATGAAGCGTATCGTTTTCGCCCTGGCGCTGGTCGCCATGGGCAGTGCCGGCTGCAAGAAGGGCGCTCAGAGTGACATGTCGGTCCACGACAGCGCGGCGGTGCAGGATACAATGCACATGATGGCCGACTCGATGCACCGGATGTCCGACTCGATGAAGGCGATGGCCGACACCACGAAGCACTAGAGCAGAATCGACGGACCGAAGTCAACAAAAGCCCGGGCATGTCGCCCGGGCCTTTCGTTTTTAGAAGCGGAATCCCAGCGTGATGGGAATGAAGGCTCGGGTGGTGCGGGGATCAATTCTCGAGCGTCATGCCGGCGAGCAACCCTGCTTGTGCGCGCGCAAATGTGGGCAGGGCGAGGCAGGCGATCGCGAGAAGCAACCGACGGAAGACGGACACGGAGGCCTCCTCTTTCAGGACCTTCCCGACGTTACCCCTCTCGAACCGAATCCCGCAACGGCCCGTCTGATCGCCGTCCGCGTGTCGAACGGCGGCGTCCACTTCAACTCTTCTTGCACGCGCGCATCAGTGTACGGGTTCTCGCCCGTTATGAAGCTCACGGCCGCAGCGCCCAGCCCCGCATATGCTGATGGATCGCGAAACCGCCGCCAGCGCGCCCACGCCTCGGCCCCGAGCCGCGCCAGGAACGCCGGCGCGGGAAACTTGAACAACCGGACGCCGAGCACCTCGGCGAACGTCATGATGAACTCCCGCTGCGTCAGAGCCGGCGGCGCATCGTGCGTCACGTTGTAGACGCGGAAGCGGGAGACGGGACGTACGAGCGCGGCCACAATTGCCGACGCGACGTTCCCCACGTACACACACGAGAGATGATTCTGCCCCGATCCGATGACCGGGAAGATGCCCCGCTTCACGACCGCAATCACACGCGGCGTGAATAAGGGGTCGCGCTCACCGTAGATCACGTTGGCACGGATCGCGACGGCCGGGAGGCCGCTGTCACGGACCAGCTCCTCGGCCAACCGCTTGGTGCGCGCGTAGAAGTCGTGCTCGGCGATCGGCTGGACCGGGGAATTCTCAGCGACGGGGCCGCTCCCCGCTCCGATCCCCGCCGCACGACCGTAGACCGAGGCCGACGACATGTGCACCAACCGGGCGCCGGTGCCTTTGGCAGTCTCGATCGCGAGGCGCGTGCCCCCCACGTTGATCCGCTCGAACTCGGCGTAGGGCAGGTGCTGGGCAACTTTTGCCGCCGCGTGGAAGATGGCGCTGATGCCCCCCCCAGTCGCCGTGGCACTCCGCCAGGCGGCAGCGTCGGTGACGTCGCCTTCAAAGGAGCGCACCGACTCGCCGGCGGTCCGCAACTGCTCGATGACATGGCTTCCGACGAGGCCTCGCCCGCCCGTGACCAGAATCGTCACGCGGGTCGCACCGCCGGAATATTGAAGGGCAACGTGACGACGCGGGCTTCGCGGCCGGCCGCGCGCACCACGGCGCCGATCGCCACCTCTCGGCGGATGACCGCGAGCCCGATCCAGCGGTCGGCGCCCGCGACCCACGCGATGCTCGTGACGCGACCCACCTCGCGCTCGTCCTCAGTCACGTTACTCCAGCCCTCGGCGGGAGGCGGTGGCGCCGGTGAGTCCAGCTCGAAGAGAAGCCCGCGCAGATTGCGGTTGGCGTGGCCGCGAAAGTGCAGCCGGCTGACCGTCTCCTGACCGGTATAGCAGCCCTTCGTATACGAGATGCCGCCGATGTCGTCGTAGCCGAGCTCCTGGGGGATCGTCTTTTCGTCGACCTCGGAGGAGAGGCGCGGCCACCCGGCGAGAATCCGTGCCAAATCGAGTGCCGCGGCATCGGCGAGAGCGGCGCCGCCGCGGAGCAGCCGGTCGATTAGGGCTGCGCTGTGCGCGGCGGCAACGGTGATCTGGAACGTGAAGGGCGCGCGCTCCGAGGCGCGCGCGATCTCGAGCGGCACGTCGCCCAGGGTCGTCTCGACCGCGTGTCCGGCGTGCCCCGCGTGTGGCGGGGCCGGGAAGCCGGCGGCGCTGAGGATGGCGACGGCGTGCGCGCCGGCCACGCGCAGCACGATCGAGTCGGCGCTGCGATCGACGGTGCGCGCGAGACGGGGCGGCACGGACCGTTGCAGGATCGTGGCGGCGCGCTCGCGACCCTCGGTGGAAACGGTGAAGCGCACGCGCGTCCCGAGCCGCGCCGCCCAGCCATCCACGACGATCATGCCCTTGGGGGTGAGGAGCGCCCCGAAGACGAAGGCGCCGTCCCCGGGCTGCTCGATGTCGCTGGTGAGGAGTCCCTGGAAGGACGCGACCGCACCGGGGCCCGAGAGATCGAGGACGCCTACGTCTGCGGGCGCGACGATTGCACCGGTGCGGAGCCGATCCACGATCTCGGCGGGGACGTCGCCGGGATTCAGCCGCGTGATTACCGGCGGGGGCGCGGTGGGGAAGGTCTCGCTCATCTCGCTTACTCTAGGATCTCCTTGATCCACGTCGCGACGCCGAGCCAGCACGTATCACGCGCTCGCGGTGAGAGGACGAGTCCGCTGTGGGTCAGGCCCGTTTCGATCGTCAACTTCTTCCGCTCCGCTCCGACCCGGTCCACGACCTGCCGGCATGCCGCCGCGGGCGCGAAGAGACGATCCGACCCTCCGGCGACTGCCAGGTAGGGTGTGTGAACGGCGCCGAGGGCCGTGAAGTAATCGAACCCATCACTCCCAGTCCACTCGCCCCGCACATTCCACCGCATCCACTCGGCGAGAATCCCGGCGGCTTCATCCTCCGACCCGAATCCCAGCGCGCGGCTCGGGAAGCGCCCCAGAAGCCGAGACAGACCAATCGTCGTCGCGGCGAGCGACCAGCGAACGGGCCCGAGGCGGCGCGGACCCGGCGTGCCGAGCGTGACGATGCCCGCGAGTGGCGCCGCGGCCGCGACGCGCGAGAGCCAGCAGAGGCCGGCGGCGCCACCCGCTGAGTGCCCCATCCAGAACAGGGGCGCCCCGTCGGTCTCTTCGTGCACGCGGGCGACGAACGTCGGGACGTCGCGCAGGATCCAGTCTTCGAAGGTCCAGGCGAGGGGCCGCGGCTCGCGCGCGCTTTCGCCGTGATGGCGCAGGTCGGCGAGCCAGACGTCGAACCCCTGGGCGCCGAGGAAGTGCGCGCAGCCTCCCTGGGGACCATGCAGCCAGGCGCGGTGGTTCGTGAACGCGCCATGGACGAGCAGGATGGCCGGGCGCTTGTCGCGATAGGCGCGGAGACGGTGCAAGGCGAGATCGACACCGTCGCTTGCCGGCAGGTGGCGCGTGCTCATTCGTAGCGCCCCGCGGCTCGATACGAGGCGTCGAGCAGCTCGACCGGATGCCGCACTTGGGCGCGGATCCCGCGCGCGGCGAGTCCCGCGCCGATCTGCATGGCGCATCCGGGATTCCCTGTCGCGACGACCTGTGGGGCCACCGCGCTCAGAGCCTCGAGTTTTGGCTGGAGGACCGCGCGGGACATCTCGGGCTCGATGAGCGTGAAGAGTCCGGCGCTGCCACAGCAGTCGTTCGCGCCGGCGACGGTGACGAGATGAAGCAGCGGGATGGCGGC
>DATHDT010000018.1:0-2583 GCA_035318905.1 Gemmatimonadales bacterium
GCCCGCGACCAGCGCGATGGTGGGCAGCGCAAGCACCCTGACCAACGCGCCGATCCCGAGAACGACGCGGGTGCTGAGCGGGAGCGATTGACCGTAATCGATCAACAAGGTGGCGAAGCGCGGCAGCACGACGGTGACGAGCAGGGTCACCGACGCACCTCCGGCCACTGCGAGCATCGCCGGGTAGGCCAACGCGCTGCGCAGCGCGGCCCGAGTGGCGGCGCGGGTCTCGAGCAGCAGCGCCGCCTGTTCGACCGCGGCGGCCAATCCGCTCCCAGCCTCGCCCGCGCGGAGGATACCGATGACGTGCGCCGGCAAGGTCAGCGACGACGCTTCGAGCGCGACGCCCAGGGGCTGCCCTTGCTCGACCCGGTGGCGCAGGTCAGGGAGCGCACTCTTCCAGGCGGGGGGCGCCAGGTCGTCGAGGATGGCGAGCGCGCGAGCGAGCGGGATCCCGGACTGGAGCAGGGTGGCGAGGGCGCGCAGTCCCAGCGCCAAGTCCTGGCCGCCGACGCGTGTGTGCGCTCCTCCCAGTCCTGCTGAACGGCGGGTCACGGTGATCGGGAAGGTGCCGCGCGCCCCGATCAATGACGCCGCGGCCTCCCGCGTCTCGGCTTCGACGACACCGGTCTCCACGGCCCCGTTGGGGCGTACGGCGGTGAAGGCGAAGGTCGCGTTGGGCATCAGGACTTCGGTTTCCCGCCCCAGGACGTGATGTCGGCGTCTTCGCCGTCACCGCCCGGCAAGCCGTCCTTGCCGAGCGTGTAGAGGTCGTAGGAATCCGGGTTGTTGACGCCTGGAGAGGCGAAGAGGTAGGTCCGCCCCCACGGATCGAGGGGCACGTTCTTGCGCAGGTAGGGTCCCCGCCACCCCGGCTGGGCTCCGTCTCCGATCGGCTGCACGCGCAGCGCCGAGAGTCCCTGCGCGGTGGTGGGATACGTGCCCGTGTCGAGGCGATAGCCGTCCAGCGCCACGGCGAAAGCGTCGATCTGGGTCTTCGCCGCGTTGACGTTGGCGTCGCCCACGTTGCGCAGCACCGACGGCGCGACGATCATGGCCAGCGTCCCGATGATGGCCAGAACGACCATCATCTCCATCAGGGTGAATCCATTATTCCTGTGTAACACGGAGCACCTCCTCGATCGTCGTGACGCCGGCCCGCACCTTGGCCCACCCGTCGGCGCGGAGCGGGCGCATGCCTTGGGCGCGCGCCAGCGCCTCCACGCGCTGGCGTGAGGGCGCCGCCACGATCGCTTCGCGAGTGTCGTCGGTGAGCACGAAGAGCTCGAAGATGCCCACCCGCCCGCGGTAACCGGTTCCGCGGCATCGCGTGCAGCCGCGTCCGCGCACGAGCTCGGATGGTTTGCCCCCACCTCTGTCTCGATCGAGGAGCAATGCGGCCATCTCTACCTCGGGGACGTAGGGCTCCCGGCAGTCGTCACAGATCTTGCGAACGAGGCGCTGCGCCAGCACTGCGTCCAGCGTCGCCGCTATGAGAAAGGGAGGGATCTGGAGGTCCAGCAGTCTCAGAATCGCGCCGACCGCATCGCTCGTGTGCAACGTCGAAAACACCACGTGCCCCGTCAACGCGGCCTGGATGGCGAGTTCGGCCGTCTCCGCGTCCCGCATCTCGCCGACCAACATCACGTCCGGGTCCTGCCGCAGCAGCGAGCGCAGCATGGAGGGGAAGGTCACGCCCGTTTGCGCATGGATCGGCACCTGTGTGACGCCATCGAGCGCATACTCAACGGGATCTTCGAGCGTGACGATCTTCTCGGTCGCCGCGCTGCGCAGTCCCAGGGCTGCGTACAGCGTCGTCGTCTTGCCGCTCCCTGTCGGGCCGGTGACGAGGATCATGCCATGGGGTTTCTGGGCCAAACGCTGCATCGTGAATAGCAGGTCGGCGGGAAGGCCCAGGCTCTCCAGCGGAATCGCGCCGCCGTCACGGTCGAGGAGCCGCAGCACCACGCTCTCCCCGAACACCGTTGGCACCGAAGAGACGCGCAGGTCGAGCTCACGCTCCTTCAAGCGGACGCGGATGCGACCGTCCTGGGGGCGCCGCCGCTCGGCGATGTCGAGCTGCGCGAGCAGCTTGATGCGCGAGATCACCGCGCGATCGGAGCGGGGCGGGGGGTCGAGGGCCGGCTGGAGCACGCCGTCGAGGCGGACGCGGGCCTCGAGACCCTCGCGCCGCGACTGCAGGTGTATGTCGCTGGCGCCTGCGTCATAGGCCTCTCGGATCAGGAGGTTCACGTAGCGGACGACGGGCGGCTGGTTCGCCAGGTCCCGGATGTCTGCGGCGAAGGTCTCGGCGTCCTGTTCGCCTTGGACTTCGACGGTGCCTTCGTCTGGTGCCGTCACGCGCGCGATGAGCCCGTCGAGGGCCTGTGCCGAGACCTCCCGCGTGACGACCGGGCGATCGTAGGCCACGCTGAGGTCGTCCACTCCCTGGAGCAGCGATGTCTCCGTAACGGCGACGGCCAGACTTCCGTCCGCGAGCACGCCCGTCGGGCAAATCCGGTGGTGCAGCAGGAACTCGGGCGACACTCGCGTGGCGAGTTCGATCGTGGTAGTCACGGAGCT
>DATHDT010000019.1:0-2931 GCA_035318905.1 Gemmatimonadales bacterium
TCCGGGGCAGCACCACCGTCCCGGCGCCCCTCACGATCCTGGATCCGGCCGCGGACACCGTGCCCCGCCCCGCGCCCGGAGATTCGGGATTGCGGCTGAGTTGGGCGTCGGGATCGAGTCCTTGGGTCTTGATCTACGTTACGCGGCCGCGCGATACCGTTCTCGCCTTCCCGTTGATGTTGGTGCGACGGGATACGTCCGCCCTGTTGCCCTATTTCTTCATCTCGTCCTATGACTCCACTCTCATCGTTTCGGTGCTCGGCGTAGACTCGGCCACTGCGCGTGTGTTCAACCCCGACCGAGGTTTTAGCTCCAACCCTGCGTTCGAGGGCAACCTGACGGGTGGTCCTGGGCTCTTCGGTGCCACGACGAGTGACCGGTTCGTGTTGCGCGCGCAATGATCGCGCCGTCACTGATCCTCGCCATCGCGCTCACGCAAACACCTGTGCGCGGTCGCGTCCTTGCCGCGGAGAACGGGCAACCATTGGTCGGGGCATCCGTGTTCGCCCTCGTCTCCCGGCGTGGAGCCGAGACGGACCGGCACGGCCGATTCGTCGTTTGGCTCTCCGCCATTCCCGATACGCTCGTCGCGCGGTTCGTGGGCCGCGCGGCCGACACGCTCGTGGTGGTGGACACGGCCCCGCAAGACGTCGAGCTGCGGCTCGACACGGCTGCCGTGCCGCTGGCGGGCGTGGTGGTCTATGGGGAAGCAGGGCGGCGCGCCGACGCCGCCGCGGGCGCGTCGACATGGTCGTTGCCGCGAGAGGCCGTGGCTGCCGTGCCTTCTGCCATCGAAGGAGACGTATTCCGCGGTCTCGCCCTGTCTCCGGCGGTCGCCTACTCGACACCGATCTCGTCGCAACCCTTCGTGCGGGGCACCGACCCCGGGGCGGTCGGATATCGGCTCGACGGCTTCACGGTCATCAACCCGTTCCACCTGGGCCGCATCTTCAGCGCGCTCATGCCTCAGGCGGTACAGGCCGCCAACCTCATGGCCGCGCCCTTCGATGAGGAGTACGGCGACGCCACGTCGGCCGTGATCGATGCACAGCTGCGCGAAGGCGGAGACGCGTTTCGGGGTGGAGTCCAGGCGAGCTTCGTGAGCGCCGCGGCCTGGGCCGGGGGACCGATCGGGTCGCACCGTTGGTTCGGCGCGTGGCGTCACGGCTTCCTGGAGCACCTGGGGGGGCCGTTCCACGATGTGCCCTATCGCTTCAACGATGTCTATGGACGGTTCACGCTCGCGGCGCCGTGGGGGCCCGTGCAGGTCACGGGCTTTTGGAGCAATGACGGGCTCCACAATCGTGAGACAGGTGACGGTGTGGGGTGGTCCAATGCGTTGCTGGGCGTGCGGGCCCCGCTGCCTGTGGGCCGAGCCGGCCGCCTGGAGCTATGGGGCGAGTCGAGCGGCTTCCGCGAGGATGTCGTGCAGCTGCCCATCCGCGGCGCGAATACCGATGTCGAGAATCGATTCTTCACGAGCGCCTTCGGCGCGCGGTGGCAGTGGACGCGCGCACAGAGCGCGGCGTCTTTTGGGGTCGAGCTGCGACATCGCCATATGCAGAACCAGATCCGGGGAGGCGATCAGTCGGCTCCCAGCGTCGACGTGGCAGGATTCGTCGGCGCGGCTACCGCAGGCTTTGAGCACCGCGCCGGTCGCTTCGCGCTGCGGCTCGGAGCGCGCCTCGATGCCGACCGAGCCGTGCAAGTGTGGCAACCCCGGCTCAGGATCGGGGCGGATTTGGGACGAGACTGGTCGCTGGGCGTGGCCGTCGGGCGGACAGCTCGCTTGTATCACGTCCTCGCCGAGGTGCTGCCGGAGGCCGAGGATATCCTGAGCGTGTACGACCTTTGGCGCCCCGGCGGGCAAAATGGCATCCCGCTCACAGTGGCCGACAACGCCCTCGTCGAGGTCAAGCGGACGACCACGCGGTTCTCCGTACGCGCGAGCGCGTTCGCGAGCCGCTTGCGCGGCGTCGGCGAGGTCCGGCACTCGATTCTGGAATCGACCGACAGCGCGTTCTTTCGTTTCGGCCGGGGCCACGTTTTGGGCGTGGACGCCGAGATCGGCTGGTCAGCGTCGCGCCACAGCCTCACGCTCGCGTACGTCCTGAGCTGGTCGCGCCGGGCGTGGGACAGCCCCGATGCGCCGGAGATCCCGTGGCGCTACGATCGTCGCCATCAAGCCCGGGCGTTTGCGACCTGGTTCGCGGGCCACGGATGGCGACTCAACTTCCTCGGCGACCTCTCCAGCTCCGATCCGATCACACCGGCGCTTGGCACGATCGGACAGGGGAATCTCCTCCCCGACGGCACGCTGGGTCGCGGTACGCCGTCGCTCCAGACGATCGTCTTCGGGCCCGAGAACTCGGGGCGGGGAGGGTGGACCGGTCACCTCGATCTCGGCCTGCAGAAGGAGATCGGTGGCCCGGGACGCTCGAAGGGCCGGCTCGGGATTTCCATCCTCAACATCGCGTTCACGCCGATCGCCCCGGCCTCTCCAGAAATCGCCTTCGACGAGAAGACCTTTGTCCCGCGCGTCATATACAAGCCGCGGATCTTCCTGCCGCCCGTGCCGACACTGACGTTGATGTTCGAGTTCTAGTCTTGGTGGTTTCAGTACTCGACTGAGCGGCGTACCTTGGCTGGCTCCGATGGATCGACCGGCTCAATCCGCGCGATAAGCGGCGATCGAGCGACCTCAGCGAGGAGGTGATCCCGCGCCGCCGTCTGCCCTTTTCGAAAGCCCACGACGAAGACCACCTCGTGAGCAACCACGTCTCGGGAGATGTCCGAGATTGGCTCCTTCAGGTCGACTCCGGTGCGACCCGGATGGGTCTCACCAAGCACCTTGTCCCATACGTCGTGGATCTCAGCCTCGGTGATGCCGGGCTTGAGGTGCAGCACCACCCGGGGAGGAGGTTCCTGAGC
>DATHDT010000020.1:0-8454 GCA_035318905.1 Gemmatimonadales bacterium
TAGCTGCGGGTCAGATCCTCCCGCGCCAGCTCCGGGTCGAACTCCCATGCCTCGCGCTCGGTGACCGTGACGCCTCGCGCGCCGGGCGGAACAGGAACCTTCGCGCCGGCGGGGACCACAAGCTCGACCGACTCGAACCGCGCCAGCGACGCCTCGAGCTCGGCGGGCTCGACGACCTCGAGCACCAGCTCTCCCGTCGTCACGTCCAGCGCGGCGATGCCCCCGGCGGCCACGGCGACGAGATAATTGTTTCGGCTCTGCACCAGCCAGTCGTCGCTGAGCACGCTGCCGGGCGTGATCGTCTCGACGACCTCGCGGCGCACCAGGCCCTTCGCGAGCTTCGGATCCTCGACCTGCTCGCAGATGGCGACGCGATGGCCCTTGGCCACGAGGCGGCGCAGGTATTCGGTGGCCGCTTTCACGGGGACGCCGGCGAGGGGCACCTCCGCCGCGCCGCCGTTGTTGCGCGACGTGAGCGTGAGGCCCAACTCACGCGCGCCGAGGCGGGCGTCGTCCTCGAACATCTCGTAGAAGTCGCCCATCCGGAAAAACAGAATGGTGTGCGGGTACCGGGCTTTGATCTCCCGGTACTGTTGCATCAACGGGGTGTCAGTCCCCGAACTGCCGGCCACCCGCTGCGTCACGGCTCTTCCACCACGAAGGCCTGACCGCCGAGACGCGTGCGCAGGCGTTGCTGGGTCTGGTGCGCTTCTTCACGCGTGTTGTAGCGCCCGACACGCACCTTGAAGAAGCCGCTCGTATCGCGGACGACGCGCGCGTCGAACCCCATCACCTTGAGGCGGGTGAGCATCTCATCGACCTGCACCGCGCTCTTCACGGCGAGGACCTGGACGGTGTACGACTTCGGCGCCGCCGGCGCAGTGCTGTCGGCGGCCGGGGGGGGCGGCGGAGCCGTGACGACGCCGGCGCAACGCGAGGCGTAGAAGTTGACCTGATTTGTGAACTCCACCTCACCCGCCGCATTGGCGCCGGCGAGTGATTCCTGAATGAGCTCGCAGCCCCGCGCCTCGTTTTTCAGCTCGAAGTAGGCGCGCGCGGCGGGGAAATCGGCCCGGTAGCGGAGCGGCGAGTCGGGGTAGTTCTGCCGCAAACGCTCGGCCGCCTGAATCGTCTGCGCGGCGTCGCGTTGCGCGAAGTACAGCTGCGTGAGCAGCAGCAGCGCGTCGTCGGCCCACGGCGAGGAGCCGTATTCGAGCACGATGCGATTCAGGTTCGTGGCGACCGTCGCCGCATCCGGGGCGATCTTCGCGCCTGCGAGGAGTGCCTGCGGGTAGACGGAGTCTGAGGGGGGCAGCGCGGAGAGGAGCCGGCGAATCACGCTCCGCCCCGAATCGACCTGGCCATTCTGGGCGAGACGCAGGGCCTCGATGAGGCGGGCGTCGGTCTGGGCGGCCAGACGGCCCGACGGCCCGACGGCCAACAGGGCGAGCACGACGAGCCAAGGCTTCATGCGGCGTAACTCAGCACCAACTGCGTCACGATGCCTCCGTCGTTCGTCACGGTCGTTCCCTTGAGCGCGCGATCCGCGGCGAGTGTGGCACGGAGCGCGGCGGACAACTCGGGCGCGGTCCACAGCGTGCTCCACCGGGCCCAGCGCGCGGCTTCTTCTTTGTACCCGCGCAGGCCGTAAGGGCGCGCCGCGAGCAGCTGGCGGAGAATTGCATCTTCCACACGCGCCGTGCCGCGGTCCCGTTCGGCGCGGGCCAGCGCTGTGCCGACGAGGTGCGTGCCCAGGGGCGTGACGATCTTCACCCCGCTCATCCCCGCTTGTTCGAGCACGGGCTCGACGAGGTGCGCTGCCCGCGCCGCGCGCCGTTCGAGTGCCGCGTCCACGAGATCGTGGATCGTCTCCCCGCGCCGCACGCCCACGAGCGCGCTCACGTCCGCGGCGGTCGCGGGCCGATCCCCCGCGAGGGAGGCGAGTTTCTCGAGTTCCTGCGCCAGCGCACTCAGGTTATTCCCCACGGCGGCGACGAGCAGTTCCACCGCGTCCGGCTCGAGCGTCAGCTTGAGTTTGGTCGAATGGTGCGCCACCCAGCGCGGGACGCGTTCCGGCTCGAGCGCGCCCAACGCGACACTCGTCGCCCGACGCGCGACCTCCGGGTCGGGGTCTTCGCCGGCGGCGGACACCAGCACCAGCACCGTCGTGGGATTGGGCGCGCTCAGGTACCGGATCAACTCGTCCCGCAGCTTCGACTTCCGTTTCCCGAGCTGGTCGACCCCGCGCAGCACGACGGCCCGCCGGTCGGCAAGCATCGGCGGCGTATTGACGAGAGCATTGAACGCCTCGGCGTCCAAATCAGACGCATAGCGGCGGTCGAGGTTGAAATCGCGGGCCGCGGGATCGACGGCGGCCTCGAGCAAGGCGCGGACGGCCTCGTCCTTCAGGACGTCTTCGTCACCGTGCAGGAGGTAAACGGCGTCGGGCGCGTGCTTCTTGAGGCCGCGAAGCAGCGCATCCAGCGTGAGCGGGGGCATACCCTGCGGAAGTTACCCCCGGGAGCGGGGGAGGGGCTAGCGGCCCGCGGACGCGGGCTCGATTTGCGTGACTGCGGGTTGCACCAGCGACGTGCCGTACGGGTAGGGATTTCCATCCACCACGCTGGCGCGCGGATCCTGGAACGAGACGAAGGGCAGTCCCGCGTTCGCAACGGGCTTCGGGAACGCCGCGGGCGGCAGCGGCAGGGCCTGCGCCATCTGCGGGCGGCGGCCCGCTTCGACGACGAGCAACGACAACGCGACGAGCACGAGCATCGCGGCCACGAGGCCGGCGCTGGCGGGCACCGCCGCGGCGCGCGACCGCTCCGCAGCGAGCCGAGCATCGAGCTTGCGCCGGAAGTCGGCGGAAGGCTCGATCGTATCGACGTCGTGCAACGCGGCTACGCCGCGGCGCAGCGCGGCATCGTAGCGCCGGCACCCGGCGCACTGGACCAGATGGCGCTGGAAACGCCGCAACTCCCGCGGGGCGGCGATGAGGCCGTCACGGAACTCGGTGTATCGGTCGAGGAATTCCCGGCAGATCATAACGGGGGAGTGGTACCACCCGGGCCGCGGGGTGTTCCCGGACCCGGGGTATGGTCGGTAGACACTATTCGAGCATCGGGCCGATCAGCTGCGCGAAGCTGTTCCGGGCCCGGTTCAAGCGGCTCTTCACGGTTCCCAAATTGCACCCCGTGATCTCGGCGATTTCCTGATAGCTCTTGCCTTCCAGCTCGCGGAGCACGAACACCTCACGATGGTGCTCGGGAAGCCCGTGCACGCAACGATCCACCGCGTCCTTCAGGAAGCGCTTGCGGTACAGGTCGTCGGGACGGGCTGTCGTGTCCTCGAACTGCAGGGGCCGGTGATCGGCATCCCAGTTCTTCTTGATCGTCTGGAACAGGACCAGGGGGTTCCGGCTGCGATTGCGCAGCTCGTTCTTGGCCAGGTTCGAGGCGATCGTGTAGATCCAGGTCGAGAACTTCTTGGTTTGGTCGAACCGATGGAGGTGCCGGAACACACGGATGAAGACCTCTTGAACCAGGTCCTCGGCCCGTTCGCGGTCACCAATCGTGCGGTTCACGAAGTTGAGCAGGCGGGTCTGATAGCGGTCGACGAGCGACCCGAACGCCTGGGAGTCGCCTGCCAGATGCCGCATCACGACGTGGCCATCGTCCAGCTCGTGCAGGGCCTCGCGCTGCACTGCGCGCGGCGACACGACGGTTTGGACTAAGCTCTTGAGTACGGTACCCATGGTCACTCCCACGTTTCAGACGGAAACAAGCACGCTAGGTGAGACCCCTCCTGGCTACGTTCGTTGAGAACGGCACGAAGCATGCCTCTTGCACACCAAACGCCAACTTGTTTCCTGATAACGCGTTAGGATTGCTGGTGGCGAATCCTTCGCCAATATCGTCTCACTCGGGAGACACCGCAAGTGTCCATTTGGTCTCAATCGCGTCTCATACACCCAAGATGAACCCGGCCATATAGAGGATAGCTACCACCGTCTTTCCGTCGCAGATCTCCCCGCGCCGCACCATCGCCAGCACCTCCGACAGCGGCTTCGGCACGACCTCGATGAACTCATCGGGCTCTCGGGCGTGCGCGCCCGCTGCCAGATCGGCGGCCCAGAACAGATGGATCCGCTCATCTGTGAAGCCGGGCGTCGTCCAGATAGTAGTAAGACGCTCGAGACGCCCCGCGGTCACACCTACCTCCTCCTTCAACTCGCGCCGAGCGCACTGCTCCGGGGCCTCCCCTGCGTCGAGACGGCCCGCCGGGATCTCGAACAAGGCGCCGCCGGTCGCGTAGCGGTATTGCCGGATGAGGAGCACGGTGGGATCGGCGCCCCTCGGGTCCGAGGCGAACGGAATCACCGCCGCCGCGCCCGGATGACGCAGCATCTCCATCTCGCCCGTCGATCCGTCGGGGTACTGCACCGTGTCCACGTCCAGGTGAACGACCCGCCCGGTATGGATCCGGCGGCGCGCGAGCTGCATCGACGCCTCCTAGTGCTGGAACAGCCAGGTGAGAGGAACCTTGAATCCTTCGGTGAGGTGGTACGCGGTGTTGCGGCGGAGGCTGGCGCGAATTGGGGACCCGGGCGCGGGCGAAGTGAATGGCGTGAGGCCGAGGCGGCCGGCAATGATCCGCAGCCGCAGCATGTGGAATCCGTCGCTCACGAGGAGGACGCGGCGATTCTCCCGGCCCTCGAACCAGTGCTGTACCTGGACCAGCGACGCGTAACTGTCGTCGCTGGCCGGCAGGGGGATGACCGCTTCGCCCGGCAAACCGAGGCGCGCGAGATAGTCCCGCCCCACGTTCGCTTCGCTCAGCACCTCACCGGCGCCAACGCCGCCCGTGACGAGCACCACGGGCGCAAGCCCGCGCTGGTACAGCCCGGCGGCGTGGTCCAGGCGGGCGCGGAATACCGGGGAGGGGCGGCCGTTGTACTGCGCGGCGCCGAGCACGACGATTGCGTCTGCGGTCGCGGCCTGGTCGCGGGCGCCCTGCACTGCGACCGCGAGGACGACTGCTGCCCAACCAAGGAGCAGCAGGACGACCAGGAGGACAGCGGTCTTGAAGACGCGCCGGACGGTCCAGAAGGGCATGCGAAAAGATACAAAGGCATGCCCTTCCGGCTCAGGGCCTGGTGAGCAACTCCTCGAACAGGGCGAGCGCCCGCGGGTCGTCCGACTGGCCCAGCCAGAAGATCGCCTTCTTGCGGAGCTCGGGGTCGGGGTTCTCCCGGGCGATGCGGATCAGGGCTGGGACGCCCTCGTCGTGGGGCCGCTGCGACAGGGCGAACACGGCCTGCTCGCGAACGTCACGGTCACCGGTGCGGTCCTCCACCAGATCGCTAAGGCCCTTGGTCGCGGCTTCACCGGCGGCCATCCCGAGCCAGAACACGGCCTGACGCCGCGCGCGGCGCGAGACGCGCGTGTTTTTGGCGAGGCGCAGCAGGTCCGGCCATACCGTCACGCTGTCGGCGATGATCGCGGGGAACACAGCGTGCTCGCCGGCGGCGTCGGAATCCTTGGCCGCGAGCGCGAGGAAGTAGGCCGCCGCCTCGCGCGCGCCGACGGTGCCGAGGTCGGTCACGCCGTCGGTCGCGGTACGCCAGCGACCGCCCACGTAGGTGCGCAGGCTGGTGACGTGACCACCAGACAGGCGCATCGAGACCCGCACGGGTCCGGGATCGCAGTCGTACTCGACTTCGCTGCGGTCCCGGTTCCCGACGTTGACGGTGTAGCGCCCACAGGTCCCGTCCTCGCAATCCATGGAGACCGACCCGCGGCCGTCGCCACACACACCGGGCCGGGCAGCGAAGCTGAGGCGCACCATGCCGTCCGGCGCCGCCGCGATGCGCCGGTCCAAAGACGCGGGTTGCTGCACGAGCCCGAGTGCCAGGATGATCGCGTTCATTGGTTGATCAAGTCCTGGAGGTACTGGGCCGCCCGCGGCGAGCGCGACTGGCCGATCCAGAAGATCGCCTTCTTGCGCAGCTCGCGGTCGGGGTCGGTCTTCCCGATGGCGAACAGCTTGTCGAGGGCGGCGTCTTCGCGCCGCTGCGAGTACACAAAGATCAACTGCTCCCGCATCTCGCGGTCCTTCATGCTGTCGTACAGCCGCACCAGGTCGGCGACGTCGACGTTGTGCCCCTGGCCCGCCCAGAACAGCGCGCTCTTTCGGATCTCGGTCGACTCGCTTTGGTTCAGGGCGATATCCATCATCCAGCGGTAGTTCTCGGCTCCGCCCATTTGGGACAACGAGAAGATCACCTTCTTCTTCAGCTCCTCGTCCTCCAGCTTCGCATACAGCCCTCTGAGGAAATCCGCGTTCTCCGGCGAGCGCCGCTGCCCCAGCCAGAAGATCGCGTTCTCGCGCAGCTGGCTGCGGACGTCACGCCGCTCGGCGAACGCGCGCAGGATCGCCGCCGCGCGCGAGTTGTTCTGCTGCGACAACGCGAAGATCGCCTTCTCCTGAATCTCGGGGTCGGTTTTTGGGTCGCGCAGGATCGAATCGAGCGCGGTGACCGCTTCCTCGCCGCTCACCTGCGACAGCCAGAACACCGCCGACTCGCGCACCTCGCGGTCAGGATCGGACCGTACCGCGTTGAGGAGAATCGCGGATGACTCCGACGAGCGCTTCTGTGACACGAGCCACACCGCTTTGCGTCGGAGACAAACGGACCCGGCGTCGCGCCGCGCCAGTACGGCCTTGAGGATCGGCACGGCACGCTCGGCGTCCATGTTCATGAGTCCCTGGATCGCCGCGAGCCGGACGTCGTCCTCGTCATCACAACTCGAGGAATGGCGATCCTCCGGCGGCTCGGCCGGCTCGGCGGGCTCCGCAGGTTCGGCCGGCTCGGGCGGCTCTGCGATATCCCGGCCTTCTTCGGTGAGATCCGCGGCGGCGTCACGATCGCCCTGTCTTGCCAGCTCGCCTTGGACCCGGCGCAGCAACACTTCGGCATCGTGCCGCGTGCCCGCCTTGGGGTAACGAGTGCCCTGGGCCTGCAACGCCCTCCGGGCAGCCCGCAGGGCGTCGGCGCCCCCCGTCCGATAAAGCGCGAACGCCTGCCAGTAGTAGGAGTCGGGCGTGTACGTCGAACGGGGGTAACGCTTCTGGATCGACTCGAAGAGCTGCGCCGCTCGGCCGTACTGGTTGCGGTTCAAGGCTTGCCGCGCGGCGCGATAGAGCGAGTCGGCCGGGTCCTGCTGCGCCCACGGCGCGGGCGGCGTCACATCATCCACATCATCGACGTCCACGACCGCGGCGAGCGTCGGGAAGGCGGTCACGGCCTGCTGGAGTTGCGCGGCCGCCAACGCCAACACGGGAGCCTGGAGGTCAAACGACTGCAGGTTGACCTGCGCTGCCACAAGGGTGGGGACGGCGCTCTCGAGTGCCGCCGCCGCGGTGGCGAGTGGCGCGACCGACACCGCCACCGGCACCACCACCTGTGCGCGACGCGGATGCCGCGCCCGTGGTGCCGGCGCCGTCGAGTCCTGCATGGTGAACGTCGTGACGGCGAGCAACAGCGGTAGCACGAACATCAGGTCGCTCCTTGAGTGCGCACTGGTACCGGCCCGGCGGGAATCGCCGAGCGCAGCTTGGGCAGTACGTTGCGTTGGTCCATGTCCTGGGTGATCAAATCGGCGTTGCGCCGGTCGCGCCCCGCCTCGAGCTGTGAGATCTGGACGAGTACGAGCTCCAGGTCTTCGAGCAGCGCCCGCATGCGCGGGTCATCGGCGGCCGGCGAATCGAGCAACAGCCGGCTCGTCGCGAGCAGATCGCGAGCCTGGCCCGGGAATGCATCGACGCGACCGGCGCGGAGATCGGCGCGGAATCCCGTGAGGAACGACTCCGTCCGGGAGAGATACTGCGTCGCGGCGACCCGATAGACCAAGGCGCGCCCGGTGGTGTCAGCCGTCGCCACTGCCGTCCCGGTGCCGGCTGACGGATTCGAGGTCAAGCGGCCGATCGCGATGCCGACGAGCAGCACTGCGGCAGCCGCCAGCCCCCAGCGCACCCACGACCGCCGTACCACGATGCGGCGGGCGCCTTGTGCACGCTCTGCCTGGATCTGCGCCCACATCTCTTCGCGGGGCGCGGGACGGGGGGGGACGTTGTACGTCTTGGCCGCGTCCTGCAGCCACTGATCGAACTTGGTCTCGTCGTTGTCCATCATCATGCGATCCATTCTCCCCGAAAGTCCGCGAGCGATTCGCGCAGCTTGGCGCGCGCCCGGGACAGCTGCGCCTTCGATGTTCCCGTCTCGACGCCGAGGGCCACGCCGATCTCTTCGTGCGTAAAGCCCTCGACGTCGTGCATCACGAACACGGTGCGATAACCCTGCGGCAGCGCATCGATCGCTTCACGCAACCGCACCTTCAAGTCCGGCTCCGACTCGCGGCGCCCGCCGGTCACCCCGTCCGCCGCCTCGAGATC
>DATHDT010000021.1:0-7778 GCA_035318905.1 Gemmatimonadales bacterium
CTGATGGGCGATACCTCCTCAACGCTCCGGCGTCCGGTCGCTACCGCCTCCGGTCGGAGCGCATCGGTTACGTCGCTTTCGTCAGTCCTCCGTTTACCCTCGATGCCGGTCAAACCCTCACGCAGCAGTTGGCGGTCTCGCCGCTCGCGGTGCAGCTCGCCGCGGTCGAAGTCACCGGTCGCACGACGTGTCGCCTCGAGTCAGAGGGTGCGGAAGCGACCGCGGCGGTGTGGGAGGAAGTGCGCAAGGCGCTCGCGGCGGCCGTGTGGACCGAACGCCAACGCACCTATCGGTACCGCACGGTCGCGTTCGTGCGGGAGTGGGACGAAAGCCGCCGTGACCTGCTCGCGGAGGTGAGCGACACGCTGGTGGGCCACGCCCCCGCGCCCTTCGCGAGTGTGCCCGCGGCCGAGCTCGCCAGTCACGGCTACATCGTCGCCGATGCCGAGTCGATCGCGTACTACGGGCCCGACGGCGTCGTGCTGCAGGACAGCTCGTTTCTCGAGAGCCACTGTTTCGGGCTGGCGCGCCGGTCGCAGCGCGGCGTCGGGCAGATCGGGCTCTCGTTTCGTCCCGAGCCCGGACGCCACCTGCCTGATGTGCGCGGAGTGCTGTGGCTCGACGAGGCGAGCGCCGAGCTGCGCGCGCTGGAGTTCAGCTACACCGAGGTGCCGGAGGGTGTGCGCGACGGTCGCATCGGCGGCACGGTGGAGTTCCTGCGGCTCCCGTCCGGAGCGTGGATCATCCGCCGCTGGGAGCTGCGCATGCCGCGGCTGGCGGCTCAGAACATCAGCGTGTACGGTGGTGTCACCCAACGTCGCGTGACGGTGAAAGGGTTCCGAGACCACGGTGGGGAAGTGCTGGAGATCCACGCGCTCGACGGGGGGGGCAGGCGAATCTATCCGCCGTGAGCGGTGGAATAGGCTTAAGGCGTCCAGTCCAGCGTCAGGAGATCGAGCGGGTCTACCAGAATCGCCCCGTAGCGTGCCAGCCAGTGGAGGTGCGCCCCGGTCACGCGCCCGCTCGCGCCCACCCTCCCGATCACCTGACCCCGTTGTACCGTATCGCCTTCGGACACCAGCGCCCGGTCGAGATGCAGATACCCGGTCAGCAGGCCGGCGCCGTGGTCTACGTAAATCGTGCGTCCCGAGTAGAACAGCGTGTCCACCATGACCACGATGCCGCGACTGGTGACGCGCACCGGCGCGCCGCGTCGCCCGGCGAAGTCCGTTCCCCAGTGACGGCTCTCCAGTACACCGTTGTACTCACGCTCGATGCCGAAGCCGCTGCGTACCCTTCCCGGTCGCGGGCGCACGAAGGGCGGGGACCAAATCCGGGGCGTCGCGTGGCTGCGCGCCACGACTTCGCGCACGCGCAGCCGCTCCCGTTCCAGTCGCGCCGCGAGCGCCGAATCAGGCGGGCGCGCGAAGCGTGCCGCGATGCGCAGCTCCTCGCGGGAGACGACGCGACCCGCGACCGGTAGGGGCGTCTCGAACTCGACGTCGTTCACCGCTACGTGGAGTGGAATCGTGTCGCCCACAACGAGGGGAACGCCCGCCAGCGAGACGAAGGCGCCCCGACCGTCGGGCTCGAAGTGCAGCGATTCGCCGGCAAGGGCACCCGCGACGCGGAGGGTCGAATCCGCGCCGCGTGGCCGGACGACGACACGGATCAGCGTGCCCTGGCGCGGTGGATCGGGCGTCCAGCGGACCTCGGGTGGCTCAGGGGGCGGCAGCGGTCCCGCCAAGAGCACGAGCGGAATCGTGGCGGCCATGCATCGCGCGATGAGGTGCATGTCGTCCGATACCCGCTTGCTAGCTGTGATGTTCAGGGGAGGGAGGATGCGCCAGCCGCGATTCGAACGCGGGACCTTCGGCTCCGGAGGCCGACGCTCTATCCAGCTGAGCTACTGGCGCCTGAACGAGCGCGTAATCTAACCCGGTCACTGCACCGTGAGCAGCCCCCGCAGCCGGATGTCCTTGGACGACGCCCCCACCATCACCCGCACCTGCCTCGGCTCCACCACCCAACGCAGGTCCCGATCCAGGAGGCGCAGTTCGTCGGGGCCGAGACGGAACGTCACGACCCGCTCCTCGCCGGGCGCGAGATGGATCCGCGTGAACCCCTTGAGGGCAATCACCGGCTGCGCCACCGACGCCAGCTCGTTGTGCAGGTAGAGCTGGACGACTTCGTCCCCCGCCCGCTCGCCCACGTTCTTCACGTGGCACCGCACGAGACCAGGCTCGATCTGGAGGTTCGAATACGCGAACTGCGTGTAGCTCAGTCCGAATCCGAACGGGAAGAGCGCCTGACCCGTCAGATCGAGATAATCGTCCCCACGACCCGTGGGCTTGTGGTTGTAGTACAAGGGCAGCTGGCCCTCGGCCATCGGAAACGTGATCGGGAGGCGTCCCGCGGGGTTGTAGTCGCCGAAGAGGACGTCGGCCACCGCGGACCCGCCCTCTTCACCTGGGTACCAAGCGTCCAACACCGCAGCCACGCGCGCGAGCCACGGCATGGTGATGGCGCTTCCGCCCACGAGCACGACGACGACGCGCGTCCCCGTTGCCGCGACCGCCTCGATCAACTCCGCCTGATGGCCCGGAAGGCCGAGGAATGCGCGGTCGCGGAACTCGCCCTCTTCGATCCCGGCAAGGATCACGGCGACGTCGCTGGCGCGCGCCGCGGCGACCGCGCTGTCGATCTGCGCCCGCCATTCGCGGGCCACGCCCGGGCCGCCGTCCCACACCAGCTTCACGCGCGCGTTCCCCGTGGCCTCGAAGTACTCGAGTCGGATCGCGTGCGTGCTGCCGGGCGCGACGTTCACGTCGGCGAGGCGCGTGCCGTACGACCGCTTGGTCCAGTTGTCGATGAGCAGACGATCATCCACGAAGAGCCGATAGCCGTCGTTCCCCTCGACGCCGAGCCGGTGGACGCCGCCGGTGGGCGCCACGATGGTTCCCGCCCAGCGGATCGAATACCAGTCGTACGGGATCTCGCGCGCCGGCGAGTTGAGGGTCCAGCCGAAGTCGACGCGCGAGTCAGTGCGCGTCACTCGGGGCGGTCCCTCGAGCCGCGGGTTGTCGAAGTACTCGCCCTTGAGGCCGGTCGGAAACTGCTCCGCGGGCACGACGACGTACTCCCGGCTAATGCGCCCGGGTCCAGGCGCGTAGCGCACCGTGGCCCTCGAGCCCACCGTGGCGCGAATCCCGTCCAGGATCGACGTCGTACGAACGCCGGGACCACTGTAGCCGCCGAGGCGTGCCTCGCGCGCATCAACCCCGATTACCGCGATGGACCCAATCGTCTTCATGAGCGGGAGCGTCTCACCGTCGTTCTTCAGCAAGACGATCCCGGCGCGCGCGGCTTCGCGCGCCAGAGCTCGGTGTACAGCGTTGCCGTTCGTGCCAGCCGCGCTGTCCGCGTTCACGTAGGGGTGCTCGAAGAGACCCAGCTCGAACTTGGCGCGTAACACGCGCGCGACCGACGAGTCCCGGACCGCATCGGGCACCAGTCCTCGCCGAAATGCATCGAGGTAGGGGCGATGCTGCTCGTACGACGACTGGAACACGACGTCGAGACCAGCCGCGAAGGCATCCTGCGTCGCCGCCCTGGTGCTCGCTGCGGTGAGGTGGAGGACCGTCGCGCCGCCCGTGGCCGCGGCGTCCGAGATGACGAACCCCGAGAATCCCCAATCGTGCTTGAGAATGCCGTTCAGCAGCCAGCGATTCTGCGTTGCCGGCGACCCATCGACCGAGTTGTACGCCGTCATGACCGATCGAGCGTGTCCTCGGTCGATGGCGGCCCGGAACGGGGGAAAGAACCGCTCCTCGAGACTGCGTTGATCGACGTCTATCGGGTAGCTGTCTCGGCCACCCTCGCCCACGTTCGCGACGAAGTGCTTGGGCGTCGTCACGATACCGCGACGCTCGAACGCGGCGACGAAAGCGACGCCCATCGAGGACGCCAGGAGCGGATCCTCGCCGTAGGTCTCTTCCACCCGCCCCCAGCGGACGTCGCTCGCGATGTTCACGACCGGTGAGAGCACCTGCCGGATGCCGCGACTGCGCGTCTCGAGCGCGATCGCGTCGGACACCCGAGCAACGAGCCCCGTGTCCCAGCTCGCGGCGAGCGAAATCACCTGCGGAAAAACCGTGGCGCCGGGTCGCGCGAGGCCGTGCACGGCTTCCTCGAAGGGGATGATGGGGATGCCGAGCCGGGTCCGCTCGACAAAATACCGCTGGATCGCGTTGATGCGCATCGCGTGGGCGCGCGCGGCACGACTGGGTGTGGTGTCCGGGACGTCGATTTGGAGTCCGAAGATCCCGCGCGAGTAGTCGTGCGATGAATCGTCCAAATCGCCGGGGATCATGAAGAGTTGCCAGAACTTCTCGTCCGGCGTCATGCGGCCGAGCAGATCGCGGACCCGGGTTTCCGTGGAGAGTCGGGGGTCGCGATAGGGGAGGGGGGCCCGGGGGGCCCGATTCTGGGCCGAGAGGGCGCCGGCGAATAAGAGGAAGACGCCTGTCGCCCATCGCATCATGTGTTTACTCAGTCGGGGCGAGAGGATTTGAACCTCCGACCTCCTGGTCCCGAACCAGGCGCGCTAACCGGACTGCGCTACGCCCCGTAATACTAGACGCCGAGACGCCTAGTCGCCGAGACGCCGAGGAAAGACTCTCGCGTCCCGATCTCCTTCTGCCAACCCTAGGCGTCTCGGCGCCTAGGCGTCTCGTAGTGCAGTGCGCCCAGAGGGAGTTGAACCCCCAACCTCTTGATCCGTAGTCAAGCGCTCTATCCAGTTGAGCTATGGGCGCGAGGTGGGCGGTACAAGACTCGAACTTGTGACCTCCACGATGTCAACGTGGCGCTCTAACCAACTGAGCTAACCGCCCAAACTTCTAGACGCCTAGGCCGCCCTGCCACCCCTCGGCGTCTAGGCGTCTAGGCGTCTTTTTTATTCAATAGCGGGGGTGGGATTTGAACCCACGACCTCCGGGTTATGAGCCCGGCGAGCTACCAGACTGCTCCACCCCGCGTCGCTTGTAACTGTCTAACCCGTTTGATCTAGTGCTTCAGGAGAGCGGGAAACGGGACTCGAACCCGCGACCCCAACCTTGGCAAGGTTGTGCTCTACCAACTGAGCTATTCCCGCGCGCTGCGCAAAATCTAACCGCTCAGGGGGCTCAATCTACAGCCCCTACCCGCCTCCCCGTCTTCCCGTCCAGTCAGTGGAGGCGAGGGGGATCGAACCCCTGACCTCGTGAATGCCATTCACGCGCTCTCCCAACTGAGCTACGCCCCCGTTATATTTGCGGCCCCCCAAAAGTCCCGGCGGGAACACGGCATCTTACCGGGACGTTATGGCGGTGTCAAGCGATTTTCCTGTATTCGATGAACTTTTCCCCCCTGTGTGCTGTATCACAGGACGAACTTTGAGCCCCCAAATGCCCAAGCAGACTCGCAAGAAGAAGACCACGCCCCGCTCGGCTCGCGCCCCTAAGGCGACGGCCAAGGCGCCCGTCAAGGCGCCTGCGCCGCCTCCGGTCGCGCCCAAGGCCGAGGCCAAGGCGAAGCCGCCCGCCAAAAAGCGGGGGCGGCGCCGGGGTCTGCTCACCGGGCTCGGCCATCACGAGCACGAGCGCGACATCCTCGATCAGTACCTGCACGAGGTCTCCAAGACTCCCCTGCTGACGCAGAAGGAGGAGATCGCGCTCGCCCGCAAGGTGCGCGCCGGCGACCAGGATGCGATGCAGGAGCTCGTGAAGCGGAACCTCCGCTTCGTGATCTCCGTCGCCAAGAAGTACCAGAACCGGGGCCTTCCGCTCACCGACCTGATCGGCGAAGGGAACGTCGGGCTGCTCACGGCCGCCCGGAAGTTCGACCCGGACCAGGGCGTCAAGTTCATCTCCTACGCGGTGTGGTGGATCCGGCAGGCGATTCTCGCGGCGCTGGCCCGCCAGGGCCGCACCGTGCGCGTGCCGCTGAACCGCACGGCCGACCTGTCGCGCATCGTGCGGACGGCGGAGTACCTGCGCCAGACCCTGCGGCGCGAGCCGACGCCCGAGGAGATCGCAGACGCGACCAAGCTGTCGCTCGAGGTCGTGCAATCGCTCGCCGCCCTGAACACGGGCGACGTACGGCTCGACGCGCCCCTCGATCCCGACGGCGACCGTTCGCTGATCGAGCGCTTCATCGCCGAGGATCTGCCGGACACGGAAGATCAGGCGATGGACCGCTTCCTGTCGGACGAGATCGAGCAGGCGCTCAACACGCTGCAGCGGCGCGACGCGAAGGTGCTGCGCCTCTACTTCGGCCTCGACGGCGGACGCGAGCACACGCTCGAGGAAATCGGCGGGATGCTGGGCGTGACGCGCGAGCGGGTGCGGCAGTTGCGGGATCGCGCGCTCAAGCGCCTGCGCGACGGAGACGTCGGCAAGGCTCTCGCGAGCTTCGCCGCCTAGACAGAGTGGCCAGGAGAAATCCTGGCCACTTTCGTTTCGGGCTGTAGCTTCCCCATCGTGATCGAAGCGATCGGCCGCCGGGCCGTCGCCGCCGTGGAGGCGGTCGGCCGGGTCGGCCACTTTCTGATGGACACCGTACGCGCGCTGCCCGACGTCGCCACGTGGGCCGGTCCCGCGATCGTGCAAATGCGCCGCATCGGTGTCGATTCCATCCCCGTGACGCTCTTCATCGCGGCGTTCACGGGCGTCGTCCTCGCCCTCCAGGCCTCGTACACATTCACCGGCGCGGTGCCGATGTATTTCGTCGGCACCCTCGTCGGCAAGACGATGATGCTCGAGTTGGGTCCTGTGCTGGCGGGGCTCGCGCTCGCCGGCCGCGTGGGCGCGAGCATGGCCGCCGAGCTCGGCACGATGAAGGTGACGGAGCAAGTCGACGCGCTCGAGACCCTGGCGTACGATCCCCAGAGCTATCTCGTGGTCCCGCGCGTCTTTGCCGGCACCGTGATGTTTCCGATGATCATCGCGTTCGCCATCGCGACCGGCATCGTCACCGGGTGGCTCACGAGTCTCGTACTCCTCGATCTCTCCACCATCGACTTCCTGAAGGGCTTGAAACTGTTCTACCGCTTCAAGGACACCTGGTTCGGGCTCCTGAAGAGCGCGAGCTTCGGCACCACGATCACCGTGGTGGGGTGCATCGTCGGCCTCTCCACGCGGGGCGGGGCGGAGGGGGTCGGCAAGAGCACGACGCGCGCCGTCGTCAACTCCGCGGTGCTACTCCTTTTGCTCGATGCCTTCTGGGCGGTGGTGTTGCTATGATCGAGTTCCAGGACCTGCACAAGGCATTCGGTCCGAAGCCGGTGCTCGATGGGCTGTCGCTCAAGATCGCGGACGCCGAAACGCTCGTGATCATCGGCTACTCGGGGACCGGCAAGAGCGTGGCCCTGAAGCACATCGTCGGCTTGTTGCACCCCGATGCCGGCGACGTCATCGTTGACGGCAAGGCGGTGTCGACGCTCGATCGCGGCGACCTGACGACCCTGCGCGAAGGCATCGGCTACGTGTTCCAGTTCGCGGCGTTGTTCGATTCGATGACCGTGGCCGACAACCTCGCGCTGGGCCTGCGCCGCCGCCGGCTCTCGGACGACGAGATCGACGACCGCGTACGCGAAGCCTTGGCGTTGGTCGATCTTTCGGGGACCGAGGACCGGCTCCCGGCCGAGCTTTCCGGCGGGATGCGCAAGCGAGTGGGGATCGCGCGCGCCATCGCGCTCCGCCCGCGCTACATCCTGTACGACGAGCCCACCACGGGGC
>DATHDT010000022.1:0-3794 GCA_035318905.1 Gemmatimonadales bacterium
CCGGCGATGAAGGGCCTAAACCCGAGGACGCGGCGCGCGAGCCACGCGAACAGGCTCACGAGGACGACGCGGAAGAGCAGCTCCTCGTAGATCCCGGCGCCCAGAGAGAGCATCAGCACGGTGCCGCGCCCGAGGCTCATCGTGCCCTGCAGTATAAAGGAAAGGGGCGGCGGCTCTCCCAGCAGCGCGGCGGTGAGCCCGCCGACCACGACGCCGAACACGAGGGCGAGCCCGACGGACTCGAGGAGCATCCCACCGAAATACAGCGGGCGCAGCGCGCCTGGGTGTGCGCGCATGTCCTTCACGATGAGCCAGACCCCCACCGCGATGAGGCAGGCCATGAACAGGCGCGGGCCCCACGAGCCCGCGATCCAGACGAACACCGCCTGGAGCAGGACGTCGGCGCCGTTACGGACGCCCCCCTGTGGCCCGGCAGGCACCGCGGCGGCCAGGAGCTGGTAGAAGGTGAGGAGCGGCAACGCGAACAACAGGCTGTAGCGGGGGGAGCGGCTCGCCTGCCAGTAGTCACGGTTCATCGTTGAATCTTATCCTTCACTCGGGTCCGTACAGAGCCTACGTGATCATCGCCCCACTCGTTCTGCTCCTCGCCGCGCAGCAACCGGCTGACAGCAGCGCCTATCTCGATCCCACCGCCCGGCGGCTCGTGGCGGCGGCGCGCGCCCGCCGCGAAACCGTCGATCGGTCCATTTCGGCGTACACCGTCACGATGCGGGAACGCATCGGGGCGGGGGTGCGGGCGCTGCGGCGCGACCGCATGCTGTATCGCCGCGAGTTGGCTCTGCACATCGAATGGCGGCGCGACTCCGTGGGGAGCATCGAAGTCATCGGCGCCCGTCAGGCGATTCCCGCGGTCCGGCCGCGGGTGGAGCTTCCCGAAGATCTCAAGGGGGATGTCGCCGACTACGCCTTCGACCCTGCGGACGACGGCATCACGGTCGGGTTCAGTGGCGGCGATCACGATGGCGAGGGCAAGGGCGTGCGGCTCGCGCACCCCCTCGCGCCTGGCAGCGAAGCCGACTACCGATTCGCCACCGGGGACTCGACCGTGCTCGCATTCCCCGACGGGCGCACGATAGTGCTGCGGGAGCTGCGGGTGATCCCGCGCCGCCTCGACTTCCAATTGATGACGGGCTCCCTGTGGCTCGATGAAGCCACGCACGGCGTGGTGCGGGCGCTCTTCAAACCGGCGCGGCCGTTCGATTTCGAGGAGGACGTGGGGGACGAGGACCACGACATCCCCGGCTTCGTGAAGCCGATCCGCGGTGAGGTGCGCTTCATCACGATCGACTACGGCTTGTGGGACGGCCGCTGGTGGCTGCCCCGTCTGATCGCATTCGATGCGGTGGCGACCGCCGGGTCGTGGCTCCAGATGCCGCTGCGCTACGAGCGGCTCTACAGCGACTATGAAGTGACCGGAGACACGACGCTGCGGCGTTCGCCGCGGCCACCCCGAGCCACCGCGGCCGTCGACTCCACGGCGCGTGCGCAGTGTCACGAGCAGACGGACTCCACGACCGTCGAGTGTCAGTGTCGCGATGGCCACTGCCGCCAATTCGCGGTGCACATCCCGACCGACACCGCGGCGCTGCTCGGCAGCCTCGAGCTGCCTCCCGCGTTCGCCGGGGTGGGAGACACGCTCATTTCCACAGGAGAGATGCAGGACTTGATGCACGGTCTGGGGCGGTTGCCCGAGGCCCCGTGGCAGTTCCACGCGCGACCGCCGCGCTGGGGCCTGGCGCGTTTCAATCGTGTCGAAGGGTTGTCCCTGGGAGCGAAGGGCGAGGTCGATCTCGGGCGGCTGCAGCTCGACGGCGCGGCGCGCGTCGCACTCTCCGACGGCGAGCCCGACGTCGAGGGCGGCGTCACGCGGGACGCCCAGACGGCCCGAATCCGTCTGGCGGCGTACCGTCGCCTGAACGCCGTTGATGCGGCGGCTGGCAGCAACGCCCTCGGGTTCGGGAACTCGCTCGGGGCGCTGCTGCTGGGTCGGGACGATGGAGATTACTTCCGGTCGGCGGGGCTCGGCGTCACCGTGTCACCCGTGGTCACCGCGCCGCAGACCTTTTCCGTGCGGGTGTACGCCGAGCGGCAACGCCGCGCGGTCAAGCGGACGGATTTCTCGTTGCCGCACGCCCTGCACGACGATCATCTGTTCCGTCCCAACGTGATCGCCGATTCTGCCGACCAGCTGGGTGCCGCGGTCACCTTGCGGGCGCAGCGCGGATTCGACCCCGCGGCGGCGCGCTGGTCCACCGATGTGACGCTGGACGGCGGCGCCGGGACGTACGGATTCGGCCGTGGCAGCGTCGCGCTGCGCGTGGCCGCGCCGCTGCTGCCCCAGGTTTCGGGGGCGATCGAGGTCGCCGGCGGGACGTCGGCGGGCCGAGTCCCGCGGCAGAGCCGTTGGTACCTCGGTGGCCCCGGCACGCTGCGCGGCTACGGCGGCGGGGTGATAAGCGGCGACGCGTTCTGGCGGGCCCGCGCCGAGGTCGCGAACAATTTCCCCGCTGCGCATGTGGCGTTGTTCTGCGATGTGGGACGAGCGGGACCGCGCGACCACCTGTCGCTGGCGCGGCCGCTCGTGGGCGTCGGCGTGGGCGCAAGCTTCCTCGACGGCTTGATGCGGATCGACCTGGGACGGGCGCTGCGCTCGCCCAAGGGCTGGCGCCTCGACCTGTACGTGGACGGCATCCTCTGATAATGTAGGCCCGTGACCGAGCTCCGGCGCGAACTCGGACTCCTCGATACAACGATGATCAACGTGGGGACGATGATCGCCTCCGCGATCTTCATCGTCCCCGCCACCGTCGCCGCGCAGGTCCCCGGATCCGCCCTCATGATTCTCGTGTGGATCGTGGGCGGCGTGGTGTCGTTGCTCGGCGCCCTCTCCATTGCGGAGCTGGGCGCGGCGTACCCGGAGGCGGGAGGGCAGTACGCCTATTTGCGCGAGGCGTACGGGCCGGTGTGGGGGTTTCTCTACGGGTGGGCGAACTTCTCGGTCATCAATCCCGCGTCCATCGCGGCGATCGCGGTGGGGTTCGCCACGTACCTGGGTTTCTTCGTCAAGCTCACACCGCTCGGCATCCAGGCGATCGCGGTCGCGTCGATCGCGGGCCTGACGGTGCTCAATTGTCTTGGTGTGCGATTGGGCGCGACGACCCAGAACGTCCTCACATTCCTCAAGATGGGCGCCCTCGCGGCGCTCGTGATCACCGCCTTCGCATTGCCGGGGGGGTCGGCAACGAACTTCCAGCCGCTGTGGCCGCCGGGCACCATGGACACGTGGATCGGACCGTTCGGCGTCGCGATGATCGGCGTGCTGTGGGCCTACGACGGGTGGCTCGAAACGACCTACGTGGGAAGCGAGATCAAGGACCCTGGCAGGAATCTTCCCCGGTCGATCATCCTCTCGACCGTAATCGTGATCGGATTCTACGTACTGGCGAGCGTCGCGTATTCGTACGTGCTCTCACCGGCGCGGATGGCCGGGCTACAGCTCGTGGCGTCCGACGCGGCGCAGGTCACGATGGGTGCCGTCGGTGCCGGCTTCGTCTCGGCCGCGATCCTGGTGTCGACCTTGGGTGCGAACAACGGGATCATTCTCACCGCGGCGCGGATCCCCTACGCGATGGCCCGGGGCGGGCTGTTCTTCCGATCCCAGGGGACGGTGCATCCGCGCTTCGCGACTCCGGTGACGGCGCTCGCGACGCAGGGCGTGATCTCGGCGGTGCTGGCGCTCACGGGGCGCTACGATCAGCTCTTCACGTACGTCG
>DATHDT010000023.1:0-3042 GCA_035318905.1 Gemmatimonadales bacterium
CGTCAGAGACCCTGTGAAGGCGGTGATCGGAGTGGAGAACTATCTCTACGCCACGAGCCAGCTCGCGCAGACCACACTCCGGTCCGTGCTCGGTGAGACCGAGATGGACGAGCTGCTGGCGAACCGCGACAAGATCAACAGCGTCCTGCGGCAGACCATCGACACGCGTACCGAAGACTGGGGCGTCGAGGTTTCGGCGGTCGAAGTGAAGGACGTGGACCTGCCCCCCGAGATGAAGCGCGCGATGGCGCGGCAGGCCGAGGCCGAGCGCGAGCGGCGCGCCAAGGTCATCAACGCCGAGGGCGAGCTGCAGGCCGCCGAGAAGCTGGCGCAGGCGGCGCACATCATCGGCAAGGAGCCCGCGGCGATCCAGCTGCGCTACCTCCAAACCGTGAACGAGATCGCCTCGGAAAACAATTCCACGACGATCTTCCCCATCCCCATCGACCTGTTCCGCGGCTTCATGGAGAGGATCGCGCCGCCCCCCGCGCCCGCGGAGCCCGCGCGCGCGCTCCCCGAGCGCACATCCGGTGAGCGCCTCCCGGTGCCGACGCGCAAAGGGAAAGCCAAGGCCTAACGGTGGCCGCGGGTGAGCTGATCAGCCGCGAGGCACTCGAGCGCATCATCAAGCGCGCCGCGGAGCTGCAGGCGGGCGCACAGGATGTGGGCGACGGGCTGACGAAAAAGGAAGTCCTTGCCCTCGGCAAGGACGTGGGCATCCCGAGCCACTACCTCCAGCAGGCGATGCTCGAGGAGCAAACGCGGGCCGTCGTCGAAACCAAGCGCGGGTTTTGGGGCTGGCTCACGGGCCCGCGTACGCTGTCGGCCCAACGCGTGGTGCCGGGCGATCGCGCCACCATCGAGCGCGCGCTGAGCCGCTGGATGGAGGAAGAGGAGTCACTCCAGGTAAAGCGGCGCTATCCCGACCGCACGAGCTGGGAGCCCAAGACCGGTGCCTTGGCCACGATTCAACGCGCATTCGGCACGAAGGGGCGCCGCTTCTCGCTGGCGAGCGCCGAAGAGATTACCGGCATCGTCACGCCACTGGAGACCGGCTTCTGCTACGTAGGCCTGGCCGCGGACGTCCGCGCCGGCCGAACGAAGCGCCTGTCTGGCGCGGCGGTCCTTTTCGCGTTCGGAGCTAGTTTTGTCGCGGCCCTCGCGGTCGTCATGGGGGCCATCGCCGTGGCTCCGGGAGTCGTATTCTTCCCGACGGCGGCGCTGGTCGCACGGCGCCATCGCGTCGAGAACGAGCGCGTGCAGGTCGCGATGGAGCAGGTGCTCGACCGGCTGGAGCGCGGCGAGATCCGCGCCGAGCACGCCTTGCCATCACCGCATCCACTGGAGCGCATCGCAGAGCAAGTGCGCAAAGCCTTCGGAGCACCATGAGCGAGATCAAAAAAGTCGGCGTGCTGGGGTGCGGCCTGATGGGGAGCGGGATCGCGCAGGTCGCGGCGGCCGCCGGCTACGAAACCGTCGTGCGCGACGTCTCAAAGGAGTTCTTGGATCGGGGCCGCGCGGGGATCGAGAAGTCGCTCGCCAGGTTCGTGGAGAAGGGCAAGCTCGAGGCCGCGGCGCGCGATGCCACCCTCAAGCGACTGACCTTCACCACCACCGTCGCCGACCTGAAGGGCGTCGACGTCGTGATCGAGGCGATCACGGAAGACCTCGCCCTCAAGAACGCCTTGTTCAAAGAGCTGGACGGCCTCTGCGGGCCGGCGACGATATTCGCATCGAACACGTCGAGCCTCACGATTGCTGAGATGGCGGCCGCCACGAAGCGCGCCGACCGGTTCGTGGGACTGCACTTCTTCAATCCGGTGCCGCTGATGCAGTTGGTCGAAGTCGTCCGCACGGTCACGACGTCCGACGAGACGTTCAAGCGCGCCTTCGCGTTCGCCAAGTCGCTCGGCAAAGAAGCCGTCGCGGCGAAGGACAACTCGGGCTTCCTCGTGAACCTGCTGCTCGTACCGTATCTGCTAGACGCCATCCGAGCCGTGGAGCGGGGCGTGGGCAGCGTGCCGGACGTCGACAAGGCGATGCAGCTCGGCTGCGGCTACCCGATGGGCCCGCTGACCCTGCTCGACTTCGTCGGGCTCGACACGACGTATCACATCGCGGAAATCATGTTCAAGGAGTACCGCGAGCAACGCTACGCGCCCCCGCCGTTGCTCAAGCGCATGGTGTTGGCGGGGATGTTCGGCAAGAAGAGCGGCAAAGGGTTCTACGACTACAGCGCCAACCCACCCACCGTCACCTCACTGGGGCTCTGATCATGCTTGGTTACGACGCACCTCGTTGGCACGCGCTCCTCAACGACCTTCCTGCGGCGCTGCTCATTGTGGCGGTGTGCTTCGACCTGGCCGCCGCCACGGGTAGGCGCGAGTCGCTCAAGTGGGCGGCCGCCTGGACGCTATGGGCCGGCGTGCTCGGCGGCTGGGCCGCCGTCGTGGCCGGTGAGCTCGCCAAGAACTCTCTCGATCATGGCGAAGCCATTCACGAGTTGATGGAGCAACACGAGCGACAGGCACTCGTCACGATGAGCATCTTCACGGTGATTCTCGCCTGGAAGATGTACCGCCGCTTCGCCCTGCCGAAGGCCGAAGAGATGGTCCTGCGCGTGCTCAGTATCTTTGGCGTCGCCGGCGTGCTGTACACCGGGGCTGTCGGCGGCAAAATGATGTTCGAGCACGCGGCCGGGATCCCGACGAAAACGATGGAAGCGGAGATGCATAACCGCATGGCAGGGCACGAGCACATGGAGGGCGAGGAGCACGACGAGCACGAGCACGCCGCCCCGGATACGGCAAAAGGCGGGCACGTCGACCCACCCGGAACGCCGCCCCACACGCACTAATGCGACGCGCGGCCTTAGTCGTCGCTCTCTGTGCGGCGTGCACGCCGGCCACGACACGGCCGGCGTTCGCACCTGTCCCCGAGTCGCTGCACGCGATCATCAACGCGCCGCCGGACCAGGTGACCAACGAGGCGAAGGCGTGGCTTGTCGCACATGGACCGACCGTTCAACACGCGAATACGAGG
>DATHDT010000024.1:0-4359 GCA_035318905.1 Gemmatimonadales bacterium
CCGAGAGCACCAGGGCGCCCGTGCGTGAACGCAGCCCCGTGGCGGCGAGCGTCTGCCCGACCGCCGGCGCGGTCGGCGCGAGGGGGATGCGCTCGACGTGCATCTGCGGCATCGCGCCGAGCATGCCTGAGAGGGTGATCCTCGGCTTCGCGCCGGGCCGCAGGGCTTCGTAATGCGACGCCCGGATCTCGGCGACGAGCCGGTCGATCTCATCGCGCGGCACGTTGTAATGCGCCAGCACGCGCGCGAAGATCTCGATCGACGTCTCGAACTCCTCGGGGATCACGACGTTGGCGCCGAGCCGCGTCAGCTCCGGGATCTCGACCACGTACCGCGTCCGCGCGATGATGTGCAGCTTCGGATTCATGCCGCGCGCCACCCGCACCATGCTGCGCGTCGCCGACGGATCGGAGATCGCGATCACGAACAGCCGCGCGCGGTCGATGCCGAGCGCGCGCAGGATCTCCTCGCGCGTCGCATCGCCGTAGAACGCCGGCTCCCCCTCCGTGCGCGCGCGACGCACCGTTTGCGCGTTGAGCTCCACGATCAGGTACGGCGCGTTGATCGAGCGGAGCGCGGCGGCCAGGTTGCGTCCGTTCAGCCCGTACCCGGCGATCACCACGTGATCGGAGACCGGATCCTCGACCGGCGCGAACCCCTTTGGCCGAAAGCCCGGCAGCAGCCGGTCAAGCGGTACGAGCCGCTCCAGTTTGTCGAGGAGCACCGGTCCGCTCTGAAGGAGGAACGGCGTCACGAGCATCGAGACGACCGCCACACCGAGGAATTGCTGGTACACGCCGTTCGGGAGCAGTCCCACCTCGCGTCCCGACTCCGCCAGCACGAACGAGAATTCCCCGATCTGCGAGACGGCGACCCCGGCGAGCAGCGCGACGCGCCCCGCGTAGCCCATCAAGACGGGGCCCACTGCGGCGGAGAGTGACTTGCCGCCCATGATCACGGCGACGCCTCCGAACGTCAGCAGGGGATGCTCCCGCACGGTGTCGAGCTGCACCAGCATGCCGACCGCGACGAAGAACAGCGAAATGAAGATGTCGCGGAACGGCACTAGCTCGGCCATCGCCTGGTGCGCGTAGTCCGATTCCGAGATTACGAGTCCCGCGAGGAACGCGCCGAGCGCCAGTGATGCGCCCGCGGCTGCCGTGCCGAGGGCCGTCAGCGTCCCGATCAGAATCACCGCGATGAGGAAGAGCTCGCGGCTGCGCGTTTTCACGATCTCCGCGAGGGCCCGCGGGACCAGGGTCCGCGCGGCGACGAGCACGCCCACGACGACGAGCGTCGCCTTGCCGAGCGCGAGCGCCAAGCCGAGCGCCCCACCGCCCGCCGTCCCCGCCAGGAAGGGGAGCAGCAGCATGATCGGGACGACGCACAGGTCCTGGAAGATCAGAATCCCCGTGGCCAGGCGGCCGTGCGGCGCGTCGATCTCGCCCTTGTCGGTCAGGCCCTTGAGGACGATGGCGGTGCTCGACAGGGCGATGAGAAAGCCGAGGAACAACGCCACTCGCCAGCTCGGCAGGAACGCGATGCCGGCGGCCACCGTCGCGAGGACCGTGAACGCCATCTGCCCGAGACCCCCCACGAGCACCTGACGGCCCATCTCCTTGAGACGGCTGAGCGAGAACTCGATCCCGATCGTGAAGAGGAGCAGGATCACGCCCACCTCGGCGAGGCTCTCGACGCGGTGCGGATCGGAGACGAGCCCCAGCGCGTTGGGACCGAGGATCATCCCGGCGACGATGAAACCGGGGAGCGCCGGCAACTTGAGTTTGTGGAACGCCAGAATCACCAGCAGCGAGCCGGCAAAAATGACCGCGAGGTCGCGCAGGACGAGGAGTTGCTCCACGGTCGCCTAACATAATACCTTGGGAGCCGTGAGCGACTGGCTAGAACAACGTCTCGGTCTGAGTCCCGCGCTGCAGATGCACCTCCTCGTCTCGCTGATCGCGATCGCGGGACTGTGGCTGCTCCAGAAGATCGTCCTCGCCGTCGTCTATCGCCGCGTCACCGATCCCTACACCCGGTACCGCTGGCGCAAAGCCACGACCTACATCTTCATCGTCGTCGGGATCCTGGTGGTCGGCCGGGAATGGTTCTCGGGATTCAAGACCCTCGCGACGTTCCTGGGGCTCGTCTCGGCCGGTATTGCGATCGCGCTCAAAGACCCGCTGACGAACCTGGCCGGGTGGGCGTTCATCGTGTCGCGGCGCCCCTTCGACGTGGGCGACCGGATCGAGATCGCCGGTCACAAGGGCGACGTCATCGATCAACGGCTCTTTCAGTTCACCCTGAACGAGATCGGCGGGTGGGTGGACGCCGACCAGAGCAGCGGCCGCATCATCCACATCCCGAACGCACGGATCTTCACCGAGCCGGTCGCGAACTACGACAAGGGCTTCAAGTACATCTGGAACGAGGTCCCGGTGACGGTGACCTACGAGAGCAACTGGAAGAAGGCGAAGGAGATTCTCACAGCGGTGGCGTTCAAGCACGCCGAGCACCTGACGGCCGAGGCGGAGCGGGACCTGCTCACGGCATCGCGCCAGTACTTCATCAACTATCGGAAACTGACCCCGATCGTTTACATCAACGCCGTCGATTCAGGCGTGCGACTCACGATGCGCTACCTCATCGAGCCGCGGCGGCGGCGGGGCACCGTCTCGGCGATCTGGGAAGAGATTCTCACCGAGTTCGACAAATGCGCCGACATCGAACTCGCCTATCACACGGTGCGCTCGTTCCGGACGACCGAGGAGGGGAAACCCACCCTGCGCCCCGGTTCAGGGCGCTCCCACAAGAGACGCGACGACCCGCCGCCGCTGGAGTCCTAGCGAACCGTGATGGGGATCTCGACCCACACGTCGGGATCGAGCAGGTGCCGCACCCGCAGCGTGTGAGCGCCCGGAGGGCCGGCGACGACGCGCCGCGCGAATCCCTGCAGCGTGTCACCGACGGCCAGCTCTCCCTGCATGCTGTAGCCGGCACACGACAGGAACGAGTTCGTCAGCTTGAGGGACGACTCGACGTCGAGCCCACAGATGCGGCTGGCGACTTCGATGGCTCCGGCGGTTTGGTTCACGACGATCGACGTGATATCGAGCGTGTCGCCCGTGGTGGGATCCTCGGGCGCGTAGCGCACCGTCTGCTCGAGTCCTTGCGGGGTGATGACCACGCGGGGCCCGGTGAGGGCCACAGGTTCGGCCCGACAAGCGAGACCGGCGACGGTGAGCAGGACGAGGGCGTTGCGAGTCAGGGATGGCATGGCTCCTCCTGGTGTGTCGACACGGGAGAATCTACACCCGTTCTGAAGATCGGTTCACCCCCAGTCCTGTAACGCGTCTCCCGTTTCCACGACGGCGCGCACCAGCAGATCGAAGTCTTCCCGCCTGCTGCGGTGATTCGTGATCGCCACGCGAATCGCGAGACGTCCCCCGAGCACGGTGGTGGAGGGCACCGCGAGCCCACTCTCTTGAATCTGCAGCAGGATCTCCTGATTGAGCTCGTTGAGGGCGCTCTCGTCTGCATCTTGCGCGCCCGCGGCCGTGTACCGGAAACAGACCACGTTGAGTGGTGCGGGGGCGAGGAGCTCGAGCCGCGGATGCGCTTGGATGAGCTCGACGAGGTACGCCGCTTGCTTGACGTTCTGCTCGATGAGCTGGGCGAACGCGTCCACGCCGTGCGCCTTGAGCGACATCCACACTTTCAGCGCGCGGAAGCCCCGCGACAGCTGCACGCCCCGCTCGGCAAAAGGGAACCCCCCGGCCGCGATGCCGCGCTCGAACGCCGCCAGGTACGCCGGCGTGACGTTGAACGTCGCGCGGTGCGCGACTTGATCGCGCACCAGTGTGCACCCGACCTCGTACGGCAAATACATCCACTTGTGCAGATCGAAGGCGACCGAGTCGGCGAGCTCGATGCCGCGCACCAGGGGCCGGAGCGCCGGCGCGAGCGCCGCCAGCGCGCCGAACGCACCATCGACGTGGAGCCACAAGCCCTCCTCGCGGCATAGGCCGGCGAGCGCCGGGAGGTCGTCGGTCGCGCCCGTGTTCACGGTGCCGGCGTTGCCGACCACACAGATGGGACGGTGCCCCGCCGCGCGGTCCTCGGCGATGGCGCGGCGCAGCGCGGCCACGTCGATCGTGTAGTCGGGTCCCACGGGGATGCGGCGCAGCGCCTGGTTGCCGAGCCCGAGCAGCTCCACCGCTTTGCGCACCGAGGAATGCGTCTCGGTGGACTCGTACACGAGCAGCTGCGGCTGGCCGGAGCCTTGGACGCCACGCTCGCGCACGTCGTAACCGGCGCGCGCGTTCCGCGCGACCGCGAGGCCCACGAAGTTGGCCATCG
>DATHDT010000025.1:0-6564 GCA_035318905.1 Gemmatimonadales bacterium
GCGTTATCGACCTCTTGCAGGTCGGCGCCGGTGGAGATGTCGAACGAGAACGAGGTGGCCATAGGGCGGTAAATCTACCCGCCCGGGGCCTACGACAGGAAGCTTTCCAGCGCCCGGGCGCGGCTCACGTGCCGCAGCCGCGCCAGCGCCTTTTCCTTGAGCTGGCGGACCCGCTCGCGGGTGATCCCGAGCAGGGAGCCGATCTCCTCGAGCGTCATCGGTTCCTGACCCTCGAGACCGAAGTAGAGACGCAGGATCTTGGCCTCCCGCTCCTTGAGCGTCGACAGCACCGACTCTATGGACTCGGTGAGAGCGTGCTCGAAGATCTCGTCGTCGGGACCCGGATTGGTGGTGTCGGGCAGGTAGTCGAGGAGCTTGTTGTCCTCACCGGGGGTGAGGGGGGCGTCGAGCGAGAGATGCGCCTGCGAGATCGACAGCGTCTTCGCCACTTCTTCTTCCGAGATGTCCATCCCCTCGGCGATCTCCTCGACGGTCGGCTCGCGCCCCAGCTCCTGGAGCAGCGACGCCGAGCGCTTGCCGATGCGGTGCAACGTGCCCGCGCGATTGAGCGGCACGCGCACGATGCGCGACTGTTCGGCGAGGGCCTGCAGGATCGCTTGGCGGATCCACCACACCGCGTACGAGATGAACTTGATGCCCTTGGTCTCGTCGAACTTGTGGGCGGCGCGGATCAGGCCGAGGTTGCCCTCGTTGATCAGGTCGGAGAGCGACACGCCCTGGTTCTGATACTTCTTCGCCACCGACACCACGAAGCGCAGATTCGAGCGCACGAGCTTGTCGAGGGCCTCTTCCTCTCCCACCCGGATGCGCTGGGCGAGCGAGACCTCCTCCTCACGCGTGATGAGCGGGTATTGGCTGATTTCGCGCAGATACTGGTCCAATGATCCCTCGTCGAACGAAGCCCGCTTCGCTGTGTTCAGTTGCATCGGGTGGTCACTCCGCCAAAAAGGAACGACGCCCTACGGAACGTGAACGCCGCCAAATCAATGAATCACCGAACCGAGTCGACCCCAGCGGATGTCCGTCAGCCACGGCAGGGGGTCCCGCGTGCTACGGTCGTAGCTGAAATAGACGACGAGCGGCCGCCCCTTCACGGCGCTCTCGTCGACGAATCCCCAGTAACGCGAGTCTTCCGAATTGTCCCGGTTGTCGCCGAGCACGAAGTACTTGCCGGGCGGCACGCGCAACGGGCCCCACGTGTCGCGCCTGGGGCGATACGCCCGGATTGCGTCGGGCGAGAACCCGTCCAGGAAACGGCGCTGCCAATTGAACTTGGAATCGTAGGCGTTATGGAGCGGGTCGTTGCGTTGCACGTACGGCTCGTGCAGCGCCGTGTCGTTCACGTACACCTGCCCGCCGCGCATCGCGACCACGTCGCCGGGCGCGCCGATCACGCGCTTCACGTAGTTGAGCGTGGGATCCTTCGGATACTCGAACACGATGACGTCGCCGCGGCCCGGCCGCTGGAAGCCCGGTAAATGGGCGCTCGTGCCGGGGATCTGCGCGCCGTACACCGCTTTATTGACGAAGAGAAAGTCACCGGCGAGTAACGTGCGCTCCATACTGCCGGTGGGAATCTGGAATGCTTCGATGACGAAGGTACGAATGATGAGGAAGAGGATCAGCGCCATGCCGAGCGAACGCATCCAACTGTCGAACCAACGCCCCACTTTTGCACGGAGCGTTTCGGGGGGTGGGAGGACGGGCGGCGCTGTTGGCGCGCTGTGACCTGCCCGTGGAGCCCCCAAGTCATGCATGTGTTTTACTTTAGCGAGGGGTCCCGCACGGCGCAACCGTCACAGCCCATCCACGGGCTCCCCCCCATTCCCGAATTCGGATTCGGAATTGTTCCGCCGGGTCGGCGTGTCGCACTCGGGCGGCGAGACACCGGGCACTCCCCTCCCGTTCGACGCGCACCCATGTGACGACCGTCCCGTCGAGTCCGTCGAGGGCGTCACGCTCGAGCGGGAGCGCGCTCCCGCCCGTTGCCAAAATGACCACAACCGATTCGCGCTCCACGGCCCGACGGTAATGCCGCCGAGCGTGATGGGTGTCACCAATTCATCGCGAGGAGGACCGAATTCCGGCGGGCTTCCAGCGTCAGGCAGCGACCGCGAGGTCGCTCACGCACTCCCGAATCCGCCCGAGCGCGACCTCGAGGTCGTCGTCGGCTGTAGCGAACGACAGGCGCAGGTGCCCCGCCCCGCCCGGCCCAAAGGCGGTCCCCGGAAGGACGGCCACGCCGTGCGCCTCGAGCAGCCGAGCGGCCAGTTGCTCGGTCGAGAGCCCCGTGCGGGCCTCGATCTTTCGGACGTCGGGAAACGCATAGAAGGCACCGCCCGGCCGGGTACAGTGGACGCCGGGCAGGCCGTTCAGCGCGTCCACCAGCCAGTCCCGACGGCGCTCGTAGCGTTCCACCGCCGCCGCCACACAGTCCTGCGACCCCGTGAGGGCCGCCAACCCGGCGAGCTGGACAAACGGGGGCGTACAGGACGTGCCGTTGACGACGAGCTTGGTCACGCGCTCGACGAGGGCCGACGGCAGCACGCCGAAGCCCAGCCGCCACCCCGTCATCGAGTAGGTCTTCGAGAAGCTGTCTACGATGACCGTGCGCTCGAGCATCCCCGGCAGCGCCGCGATGCTGTCCGCGCGCTGGTCGTACCGGATGCGGCCGTACACCTCGTCCGAGATCACCGTGAGGTCGTGACGCTGCGCCAGCTCGGCGATCGCGGCGAGATCATCGGGGGTCGCGACGACGCCAGTCGGGTTTGCCGGCAGGTTCACAACGAGCGCTCGGGTGCGGGGGGTGATGAGTGCGGCGAGGCGGACGACATCCAACCCCGAGTAGCTGACGGGGACCGCACCGGCAAACCGTACGACGAGGTGCTCGTCCCGGACCCGGGACGGCCAGGAGGGCGTAGAAGATCATGGGCTTGGCACCCGGGACCACGACCACATTGTCCGCTGCGCTTCCCCGGACGCCGCGCCACGCGAGCGACGTAGCGATCGCGTCGCGCAACGCGGGCAAGCCGGCAGGATCCACGTACTTCGTGTGGCCGTCGTGCAGAGCGCGGACACCGGCTTCGATCACGTGCGGCGGCGTCGTTCCGCCGGGCTCGCCGACTTCGAGATGGATCACGTGGTGGCCCGCGTCCTGGAGCCGCCCCGCAGCCACCATGACCTCGAAGGCTCCTTCGCCCGACAGTGTAGCGACTCGACTCCCAGGGATGGTTGGCATGAATGACCGTAGATCAACAACTATGCCAAGGGCCCTGGCTCGGGGTGTTGCTCGAGAGCCTCAGTAGCGCGGCAGCGCCGGATCCACCTCATCTCGCCACCGCAGGACGCCCCCAGTCAGGTTCGCCACCCGCCGGAATCCCGCGTCGGCGAGGTGCGAGGCAGCCGCTCGGCTCCGGCTTCCGCCCTTACAGTAGACCACGATTTCCCGGTCCCGATCGAGCGTCTCCGCCACGTCCGGGAGCGTCGCGAGCGGCACCAGCCGCGCACCCGGGATCCGGACGATGTCCCACTCGAATTGCTCCCGCACGTCGACCAGCTGCACGTCCTCGCCTCGGGACAGGCGCGCGGTGAGCTCGCGCGGCGTGATTTCGACGAACCCAGCCACGGCGCGGGGCTCCGCGTCCGCCGCATGCACGCCGCAGAATTGCTCGTAGTCGATCAGCTCGCGAATTTCTCGCGTCCCGCACACCGGGCATGATGGATCCTTGCGGACCGTCACCGTGCGGAACGACATCCCCAACGTGTCCACCAACAACAGCCTCCCCGCCAACGACTCACCCACCCCCAGGATCAACTTGATGGCCTCTGTCGCCTGAATGGTGCCGACCAGCCCCGGAAGCACCCCAAACACCCCGCCCTCGGCGCAGCTCGGCACGAGACCCGGCGGTGGCGGCTCCGGGAAAAGGCAGCGGTAGCACGGCCCGCCCTCCAGCGCGAACACCGACGCCTGTCCCTCGAACCGGAAGATCGAGCCGTACACATTCGGTTTGCCGAGCAGGACGCAGGCATCGTTCACCAGGTAGCGCGTCGCGAAGTTGTCGGTGCCGTCCACGACGATGTCGTACCCACTGAGGATGTCGAGCGCGTTTTTGGACGTCAGCGCGGTCTCGTACGTCTCGAGCCGGACGTGGGGGTTCACGTCGCGGATCCGCTCCCGCGCCGAGACGAGCTTCGGCCGGCCCACGTCCTTGGTCCCGTGGAGGATCTGCCGTTGGAGGTTCGTGACATCGACATTGTCGAAATCGACCAATCCCAGGTTGCCGACGCCGGCCGCGGCCAGGTAGAGCGCCGCCGGCGAGCCGAGCCCACCCGCCCCGATCAGGAGGACGCGCGCGGCCTTGAGTTTCTCCTGCCCCGGGACGCCGACGTCTGGAAGAATGAGGTGGCGGCTGTAGCGCAACAGTTCGTCTTGTGCAAGCGCAGTCATGGCTCAGCCTCCCGCGATCGCCGGTACGATGATGATCTCGTCGCCGTCGCGCACGCTCGCGGCGAACCCACCCTGCAATCGGGCATCGTCGTCATTCACGTAGAAGGTGACGAACGCGTACGGCTTGCCGGCCTCGTCGCGCAGCCGCGGCGCCAACGCCGGGAAGCGCGCCGCGACGTCAGCCACGACGTCGCCCAGGGTCGAGCCTTGTGTTTCGAGAGAACGCTGGCCGTCGGCGAGTTTTGCGAGCACGGCGGGGAGTTGGAGAGTGACGCTCATAATAGCTCCTTCATGACTGTTGAATCGTGAGTGGTGCGTGGGTGGGGCGTGGGGGGGTGATGACCGTTGCACCCGCAACGTTACTCGAGCACTTGATCAGCTCCGCATCGATGCCGATATCGCGCCACGCCGCGAGCATGGCCGCACCCACCGTAGCAGATCGCTCGCGCGGTGCGATTGCAAGGATGGCCGAGCCGGCGCCAGACAACGTCGCGCCGAACGCACCGGCGGATTGGGCGGCTGCAACGACCGCATCGTACCCGGGAACACGCGCGCGCCGGAACGGCACGTGCAGCACATCATCGAGGGCGGCGCCGAGTAACGCACCATCACCCGTCGCGAGCCCCTGCACCAGCGCCGCTGCCCGGCCGGCAGCGACTACCGCATCGCTGTGGGGCAGGGTCTGTGGCAGCGCCGCGCGCGCGGCTTTCGTGGAATTCGGAAACGGCGGCACGGCAATCAGCAGCTCGATCGCGGGCGAGACACGCAGCGACGAGGCAACCAATCCGGCCGGCGTCTGGACGCTCAACACCGCGCCACCGCAAATGGCGGGTGCCACGTTGTCGGGATGCCCTTCGATCGCCGTGCTGATCTCGAGGATCTGGCTGCGAGACAGACCCAGATCGAGCGCGGTGTCCGCCAGCAATGCCCCTGCCACGATCGCCGCCGCAGAAGAACCGAGTCCACAGCCGACCGGAATGTCCGAGGTAGCCTCGATCGTCGCGCCCCCCCCCGTGGGCGATGCGCCGCCGGCGGCGCACGCGGCGCGGAATCCGCGCGTGAAGAGATCCTGGTCCGCCCGCACGCGTACCGCGCTCAGCGTCCCGCGTCGGCGGATCGAGATGCCGGTTCCCCCCAGCGTCACCGCGGCGACGAGCCAGCGGTCCACGGCGATGCCGACGCAGTCGAACCCGGCGCCGAGGTTGGCCGACGTGGCGGGGACGCGGACGCGCGCGGTCATGGTTCCGCCTTCCCCTTCTCTACCAAGGCCCGCACCTCGGCGAGACGCGGCGCGATCAGGGGGGCCGGCGTGAGCGCGGGGGCCACCGCGTCGATCGTCTTGAGACCGTTGCCGGTGATGCACAGCACCAGCTCGTCGTCGGGCCGCAGCCGCCCCTCAGCCGCCAGCGCGAGCGCCGCCGCGACGGTCACCCCGCCGGCGGTCTCCGTGAAGACCCCCGTCTCCTCAGCCAGCAGCCGGATGCCGGCGACGATCTCCGGATCGGACACCGCCGCCGCCCATCCGCCCGATTCGATGATCGCGCGCTTGGCGAAGAGCCCGTCCGCCGGGTTCCCGATCGCGATCGAACGGGCGATCGTGTGCGGCACCACCGGTTCGACGGCGGCGGCGTTCTCGCGCACGAGCCGCACGATCGGCGCGCACCCAGCCGCCTGGGCGCCGAAGATCCGCGGCGCGGTCCCCGTGACGAGCCCCGCCGCCGTGAACTCCTGGAACCCCTTCCGCAGCTTGGTGACGAGCGACCCGCCGGCCATCGGCGCGATGACCGCCGTGGGAAGTCGCCACTCCAACTGCTCCGCGATCTCGAACGCCATCGTCTTCGAGCCTTCGCCGTAGTAGCCGCGCAGGTTGACGTTGACGATGCCCCAGCCGAACTGGTCGGCGACCTGGGCGCACAGACGGTTGACGTCGTCGTAGTGGCCGCGCACGCGTACGAGCCGGGGACCGTAGACAGCGGTGCCGACGACCTTGGCGGGCTCCAAGTCCTCGGGGATGAAGATCCACGCCTTGAGCCCGGCGCGCGCCGCCTGAGCCGCGACGGCGTTGGCGAGGTTCCCCGTCGACGCGCAGCCGATGG
>DATHDT010000026.1:0-9744 GCA_035318905.1 Gemmatimonadales bacterium
CACCAGCGGCGTCGCCGCCGGATCCCATTGATTGAACGTGCCTGCCAGCGAAACCTCGTGCGCATCGGGCGCGAACAATACGAATCGAACGGTGACCGGCGAGGTGGCCGGCTTTCGCCGCCGCCCTCGCGCTCGTGCTGATTCTCGCGCAACCCGCTGCAACGCCGGCCACCTCGCCGGTCACCGTTCGATTCGTATTGTTCGCGCCCGATGCGCACGAGGTTTCGCTGGCAGGCACGTTCAATCAATGGGATCCGGCGGCGACGCCGCTGGTGCGCACCGGGTCGCCTGGCGTGTGGTCGGCGACGCTGACGCTGCCCGCCGGGCAGCACCAGTACGCGTTCGTCGTGGACGGCGCCCGTTGGGTCGCCGATCCCGGCGCTCCCGCCGTGGACGACGGCTTCGGCCGCCGCAACAGCGTGCTCTCGCTGTGAAGACGCTCCGCGCGTTTCTTCTGCTCGCGCTGGTCGGGACTGCGCTGCAGGCGCAGGATATCTCCACACGCCTGGCGGGGCGCGTGTCCCCGGAGGTGGCGGCGCTGGTCCAACAGCTGGCGACCTCTGCCGCGGCGCGCGGCCTCCCCGTCGATCCGCTGGTCCAAAAGGCCATCGAAGGGGGTGCGAAGGGTGTCCCCGCCGATCGCATCGCGGCCGCGGTGCGCGCTCTCGCGGGTCAACTCGACGTGTCCGCTGCAGCGCTGCGCCGGGCAGGACCCGCTCGTCCCGACACCGACGCGATCGCGGCAGGTGCTTTCGCGCTGAATGCCGGGCTCAGTGATACGAACGTGACGGACCTGGCCCGGGTGAGTAGGCCGCGACACACTGAGGCCGCGACGTTGCGCGTCGCGGGCACACTCGCGGCGATGGGTGTACCTGCTGCTCAAACGGTCGAGCTGGTCACGCGGGTCATCGCGGCGGGAGGGGAGAGCGCCGACGTGCTCGCGCTTCCGGCGCAAGTTACGGCGGGAATCTCGCGCGGCCGGGGCGTGACGCCGGCGCAGGCGGCCGCGGGCCTCGCGCGAGCGGCGGCGGCGCGTGCGAACGCGCCCGGCCAGCAGCGGCCACGGCCGGCACACCCCTAAGATCTACTTCAGCGGTCGAACCCCACGGTCAGCGTGACCGCCTCGACGGTCTCGCGCCGCCCAACAGCAGTGGCACGTCCCTGCTCGATGCGATAGGCGAGGCGTCCCCAGACCGGGTGCCGCGCCAACCGCACAACGAGACCCGCTTCCGCGCCGCCTCCAGAGGCCGACTCCGCCGGCCGGTTGAGGCTGCCTGTAACTCCCTGCCACAAGTCGACGAAACTCTCCACGCGTCCTGGGAATAGCGTGCCGCGCGCGCTGACGCGCCCCGACCAGAACAGCCAACGGCGGTCGCTCTGCCCCGGCACGACGAACGTGCGGGCATGCGGCCCGACCCAGACCGTCAACCACGGGCGCGCCTTGTACCCGAGGAGCGCCTCGCCTTCGGCGACGTCGCGCCCGGCCGTGTCGTTCGTCACTCGGCCCTGACCGTAGCGCAGGCGGGCTACGAGATGGCCGCGGGCCGCGACGGCCTCGCCGCCGAGGACGAGCCCGCTTACCCGCTCCCGCGTCGTCCCGAAGCGCCAGCGCGCGATCTCCGGGCCGCCGCTGACACCGAACGACACCTTCCAGCCTGACTGGGCCTGGGCCGTCGACGTGACAACAAGGAAGACCAACACCACCGCGCGCGTCACGGAGCCTCCGGGGTCAGCAGCACGGGCGTGCCGGCGCGGATGCCGAGCATCCCGCGCGCGCGTTCGGCGTTGCGGCGCGCGACGTCGGCGTCTTCCCGTCGCCAGGCGTCGCGCAGCGTGCGGTTGTGAGCGGCGTTGGCGGGGATCGATCGACCGGGGTGATGGGAGAAGAACGCGACGAGTCCGGCCACGGTGACGGTGCCTCCGACCACGAAGCGCGCGCCACTCGCGTCCTCGCCGTTCGCCACGACGCCGGGCAGCACCACGATCGCCACGCCGGCAAGCGCGGCCGGCGCGAATGCCCGAAGCCCCGGTCCCATCGGTTGCCGCTCAGGGAGCAGCAACGAATCGGCGGGCGGCGCGGGGTGGGGCAGCGTATCGACCCGGCCCTGGGTGACCTCGAGGGGCACGCGCAGGATGCGGACGGCGCGCCGCTGGCGATCGAGCGACGTCACCGTGATCGCGTAGCGCCCGTTGGGCGGCGGAGCCGTGCCGCTCGAATCGAGACCGTTCCAGTGCAGGTCGAGACTGTCGCCGACGGGGCCCGAATACAGGGTGCGCAGCACGCGGCCATCGTCGCGAGCGAGCGTCGCCGTGACGTCGTGGAACGTGCTGGCGTAGAGCCGCACCGTGAGCGCCTCGGTGCCGGGGCGGATGGCGGTGTCGGCAGGCGCGCGCCCGATGACCGCGGGTGTGGCCCGGCGGACGCCTTCGTAGAAGGTGAGCACCTGCGGTGGAAAGACGAGTTCGTCGGGGCGGAAGCGCGGATTGGCAACGATGAGCCGGCGCGCGACTGCGCGGGCCGAGTCGGCGTGGTCGCGGAGCAACTCGGTGGCCGCGAGATACATGAGCGCGCGATCGCCTTCCGCAGGTGTGAGTGCGCCGGTCCCCTGCATGGACAGCGCGCGGCGGATCAATCCAGCCGCGCCGTCGAGGTCGAGATCGTCGTACGCGCGGACGCCCTGCGCGAGCACCGGGGCAGCCGCTTGCGCCGCCGCCGGGCGCGGGGCCGCGGCGGCGCCGGCGAGCAGCATGAAGCACAGCCCGAGAGCGCGAGTCATCCGCCGATCGGCTTCAGTTCGATGCGGGTCCACTTGATCTCCTGACCGGGTTGGGCGGTGAAGACGGTATCGAACGGCACGAACCCGTCACGCTTCACCTGCACGCGGTGCGATCCCGGCGCGATCTCGAGATTGAGGATCGGCGTGCTGCGAATCGCACGATCGTCGAGCACGAACGTGCCCGGCGGCTTGGTGCTGATCGAGAGTTTGGCGCGCGCCACGGGTGGGGCCGTGGGACGGGGCCGAGGCGGGGTGGCGACACGCCGCGTTGCGGGGGTGTCTGCCGGTACCGTCGCGGCCACATGTTGTGTGTCGGCGACTCGTTGTGTCGTCGAGTCGGGTGGCGTGGGCGTGGCCCCATTCGCGGGCCCGCTGGGGTGCAGGGCCACCCACGCGCCGCCGCTCAGCAGGACCACGCCCAGCACCACCGACGCGGTGAGCAGGCGCCGCCGCCGCCGCATCGATGGCAATGGTACCGTGGGGGCTTCCGGCGTATCCCACAGAATCCGCGGCCGCGCCTGCGACGGCGTAGGGCCGGTGTAGTTGGCCGGGATGCGCGGCACGGCCTGACCTCCGAGCGCCGCGACGAAGGCTGCGATGTCGGGGAAGCGCTCGGCGGGCTTCTTGTTCATCGCCCGGTGGACCGCGTTCGATACACTCTCCGGAATCTCGGGCTTCACCTCGCTGAGCCGGGGTGGCGGCTCGAGCAGGTGCTTTCGGATCAACTCCCCCAGCGAGTCACCGGTGAATGGCACGGCGCCCGTCAGCGCCTCCCACATAAAGATGGCGAGCGAGTACTGATCGCAGCGGCCGTCTACAGGCTGCCCCTCGAACTGCTCGGGGGACATGTAGCGCGGAGTGCCGAGTGACGCGCCGGTCTGCGTGAGCGACACACTTCCGAAGGCGCGAGCGACGCCGAAGTCACACACGAGCGCCCAACCCGAGTCCTCGATCATCACGTTGGCGGGCTTCACGTCGCGATGCACGACGCCGTGGCGGTGCGCGTACTGCAGGGCGCTCCCCACCTGCTCGACGACGCCGAGCACCTCCGGCAGCGGCAGGGCGCCGCGCTCCGCGATGATCTGTTCGAAGGAGCGCCCGCGGATCCGCTTCATCGTGTACCAGAGGAAGGTGCTCGTGGCCCCGACGCGGAAGATCGGCACGATATGCGGATGATCGAGCGACGCCGAGATCTTGGCCTCGCGCTCGAACCGCTCGGCCGCGGCGGGGCCGTGCAGCATCTGCAGCGGCAGGACCTTGATCGCGACCTGGCGATTGAGGTCGACCTCTTGGGCGAGGTAGACGAGCGACATGCCGCCGCGGCCGAGGAGGTCGGTGATCTGGTACTCCTTACTCAGCTCGCGCCGCAGGGCGGCTTCGAGCTCCTCGGACACGGGATCCACCTGGGCGGCGTTGGTGGCGTTTTGCGCGTCGCCGAGGGTCATGCCGCACTTGGGGCAGCCGGGGGCGCCGTCGGGGATGCCGTCGGCGCCGCAACGCGGACAAGTCACAGACTATGGCACGTGGAAGTCGGTGGCGTTCTCTGCATTGCCGCCGAACGACACCCAGGCGCTGCACCGACCCGTCTGGTCGCACGCGCGGGCACGCCAGTGGTAGTTGGTCGTGAGCAGGGCCGAGTACCCGGCCGACGACACGGCAGTGTTGTTCGACGGCACCCCGAGCCCCCGGTGGACATTTGTCGAATCAAAGGCCGTGCTGACGTTTTTCTCTTCGACGTCGAGAACGATGACAGCACCAGGGTCGGGGTCCGTGACCAGGGCCTTGAAAGTCACCGTCTCGGCGCTGCCCAATCCACCGCCCGTGCCCTGGCCTACGGGCAGCGGTGTCGCGCTGTTGCCGTTGTATTGATTAAGCGAGAGGCTATCGAGCACGGGATTCTGCTCGATGGCGTTGACGACGAAGTCAGACACCGTCTCGGCATTTTGCCCGAAGCTTAGCCATGCGCTACACCGGTTGGTCTTGTCGCACGTCCGCGCCTGCCAGTGATAGCCCGCGTTCTCCTGTAAGCCGGGACCGCCCGAAGGCGGTACTCGGACCGCGACCGTGCGGGCGCCCGCCGCTACTGACACGAAGGCGCTCGAGTCCGTGGCGACGTTCAGGAAAGCGCTGACCGTTTGAACCACCTCGATCTGGAGCCGCACCGAGTCGCTGGGGTTGGGATCGTTGACCGTGGCCTTGAAGACGACCGTGTCTTGCGGCGTCACTGCGCCAACGCCCAGTGCCGTCGTACTGTCCTTGCGGTACTGCAGTGCTGATTGCGGCGCGCTCGGCGCCCGCTCCTTCACAGCCGACAATGTGAACGCGCCGGTCTCCGCTGGATTCGTGCTAGTTACTTCGATGACATACCGCCCCGCCGTGGAGACGTTGAAGGGCGTAAGGCACGCGGTCAGCGCTGCGGGGCACTGGTCGTTCTCATCCAGCATCACGGTGCCCGCGCTGTCGGTGAGGATCAGGTACGCGTTGAAGGCGGAAGTGAGGCGGAACGTCAGAGTGTCGCCCGCTGCCGCCTGCACGCGGTATAGCTTGGCCTGCCGTCCGGCTCGCTGTGGGGCACCGCAGTCGCTTAGCGCGATCGAGCCGCTGCGAGTCGCGTCCAGCGTAGGGATTAGGGTCTCCGCGCACGGATCGATCCTGTACGTGATCGGCACCGTGTCGGGCGATCCGCTCGCGCCGCCCGCGGAGAACACGATCCTGCCGCTGTGCGACCCAGTGCTGAGCGTGTCCGGTCGGAGCGTCACGAGCACCGTTGTCGAAGTTGTGTCCTGAGCAGGTACGGTCCCGCCCGAATCGGAAAGCGTGACCCAGGTGGCATTGGGCGCAGCGGTCCACGTCAGGGGTAGGGCGCCCTTGTTCTTGATCCGCAGAGAGAATGTGTCAGGCTGCGCGCTTCTCACGAACGCCGACGTGTCGCGGCTCGTGGGGGACACGACGAGGTGCGCCGCCGCCGGGAGAATGTCGAATACGACCGGTACCTTGACCGTATCGTTGCCCTGCGGTGACCAGAATCGAATCGTGTCCAGGTGCACGGCCTGCGAGAGTGTGGCGGGGTGGAGCGTGACGATCAGGCTATCCGGCGCCGGTGACAGCGTCATCCAAGGCGCGGTCTCCGTAGCGGTCCACGTTAGCGCGACACCATCGGCGCTCGCGACACGCACGGTGGTCGTCACTGAATCGAGCGAACCGCTGTCCGCTGACGCTCGCAGGCTGTCTGGGTTCACCACGAGCCGGTCCGCCGTCGCCGGGTTGATGAGCTTGTCGAGGCGACACGTCGCGACCGACATGCCGACCGCCAAGACCAGGGCGATCGGGCCCGCCAACGAGCGGGTGTCGGCAATAGTGTGTGTGACGCGCATGTCAGCCAAGTCCCGACTAATAGGGGATTTACAGTACAAGGTCAACAGGTTCGCGGGCCGTGCCCGGGCTCACGTTGTGGCGGTGCCGCAACAAGCCGTTTGCCTTGGCTTGGCTGGGTCAATTAGCTTTGCCGGACAACTGAAAACAGTCCGTGGTGAGTTGCGGCCTATTGCAGCCACGTTAAACAAGTCGCTAAAAAGCCGGACCCCCGGTGTCCGTATTGGCGGCGGGGGCATTTTTTTTTGATGATAAACGCTTGACGATGACCGATCGAAAGCAGCGTCTCACACAGCTTCACGCCGCGCTCGCGCAGCGCATCCTCGTCCTCGACGGCGCCATGGGGACGATGATCCAGTCGTACGCCCTGGAGGAAGCAGACTTCCGCGGGGAGCGGCTGCGCGACCATCCCAAGGATCTGCGCGGCAACAACGATCTCTTGTGTCTCACCCGTCCCGACATCATCGCCGAGATCCACCGCGGCTACCTCGAGGCCGGCGCCGACATCCTCGAGACGAACACGTTCAACGCCCAAGTCATTTCGCAAAGCGACTACGGCCTGGAAGGTCTCGTCTACGAGCTGAACGTCGCGGCGGCGCGGTTGGCGCGTCAGGCCGCGGACGAGATGACGGCCAAGACTCCCCAGCGGCCGCGGTTCGTCGTCGGCGTCCTCGGCCCGACGAACCGCACCGCGTCGCTGTCGCCCGACGTCAACGATCCGGGCTTCCGGAACGTCACGTTCGCGCAGCTCGCCGCCGCCTATCGCACCCAGACCGAAGCACTCCTCGAAGGTGGCGTCGATCTGCTCATGATCGAGACCATCTTCGATACGCTCAATTGCAAGGCCGCGTTGTTCGCGGTGCGCAGTTTGTTGGACGAACGCGGGCTTGAGATCCCGCTGATGGTGTCGGGCACGATCACGGACGCGAGCGGGCGGACTCTGTCCGGGCAGACGGTCGAGGCGTTCTGGAACTCCGTCCGCCACGCGGATCTGTTCACGGTCGGGCTGAACTGCGCGCTGGGAGCGGCGCAGCTGCGGCCCTACGTCGAAGAGCTGTCGCGCCTCGCGAACATCCCCGTCAGCTGTCACCCCAACGCCGGGTTGCCGAATGCCTTCGGCGGCTATGACCAGACCGCCGCTGAGATGGCGGCCCTGGTCAGCGAGTTCGCGCGCTCGGGGTTCGTGAACGTCGTCGGCGGCTGTTGCGGCACGACGCCCGCGCACATTCGCGCGCTGGCCGATGCGGTGGCGGGCGTGCCGCCCCGCGCGCTGCCGGACGTCGCGCCGCTTTGCCGCCTCTCCGGGCTCGAGCCCCTCAACATCCGGCCCGACACGTTGTTCGTGAACATCGGCGAGCGCACCAACGTCACCGGCTCGCCGCGTTTCGCCGGGCTCGTCAAAGCCGGCAACTACGAAGCCGCGCTCGAGGTCGCGCGTCAGCAGGTCGAGAACGGCGCGCAGATCATCGACATCAACATGGACGAAGGAATGCTCGACAGTGCGGCCGCGATGGAGCGCTTCCTCAGGCTTGTCGCCGCCGAGCCCGACATTTCAAAGGTGCCGGTGATGGTCGACTCGTCCCGTTGGGAGGTATTGGAGCTCGGTCTCCAGAACCTCCAGGGGAAGGGCATCGTCAATTCCATCAGTCTCAAGGAAGGCGAGGCGGAGTTCCTCGCGAAGGCGCGGCTCGTGCGGCGCTACGGCGCCGCAGTCGTGGTGATGGCGTTCGACGAAGCGGGCCAGGCCGATTCGGCCGATCGCAAGGTGGCGATCTGCGCGCGGGCGTACAAACTCCTGACCGAGCAGGCCGGCTTCCCGCCCGAAGACATCATCTTCGATCCGAACGTTTTCGCCGTGGCCACGGGGATCGAAGAGCACAACGGCTACGCGATTTCCTACATCGACGCGGTGCGTCGCATCAAGGCGACGCTGCCGCGCGCCCTCGTGAGCGGCGGCGTCAGCAATCTGTCGTTCGCGTTCCGCGGGAGCCCGCACGTCCGCGAGGCGATGCACTCGGCGTTCCTGTTCCACGCCATCGCCGCGGGCATGGACATGGGCATCGTCAACGCCGGCCAGCTCGCCGTGTACGAAGACCTCCCGGCCGACGTGCTCGTGCTCGTCGAGGACGTGATCTTCAACCGCCGCCCCGACGCGACGGAGCGGCTGACGGCGCTCGCCGAGCAGCACCGCGAGAGCACGATCGCGACGCGCGCCGACGCGGCGTGGCGCTCGCTGCCGGTGACGGAGCGCCTGCGGCACGCGCTAGTCGAGGGGATCCTCGACCACGTCGAGGCCGACGTCGAAGAGGCGCGGCGCCACGCCGCGCGCCCGATCGAAGTGATCGAAGGGCCCCTCATGGACGGCATGAATGTCGTGGGAGATCTCTTTGGATCGGGCAAGATGTTCCTGCCGCAGGTGGTGAAGAGCGCACGCGTCATGAAGAAAGCCGTCGCCTACCTCGTTCCCTTCCTCGAGGCCGAGCAGCGGGCGGCGGGAGGCGTGCGGCGCGCCGGCAAGATCGTGCTCGCGACGGTGAAGGGGGACGTCCACGATATCGGCAAGAACATCGTAGGCGTGGTGCTGCGCTGTAACAACTATGACGTGATCGACCTCGGCGTGATGGTGCCGACGCAGACGATTCTCGATACGGCGCGCAAGGAAGGCGCCGACGTCATCGGTCTGTCGGGTCTCATTACGCCGTCGCTCGACGAGATGGTGCGCGTGGGGAAGGAAATGACGCGCCAGGGCTTTACGCTGCCGCTCCTCATCGGGGGCGCGACGACCTCGCGCGCGCACACGGCGGTGAAGATCGCCCCTGCGTACCAGGGCCCGACGATTCACGTGCTCGACGCGTCACGCGGCGTCGGGGTCGTCAGCCAGCTGCTCTCTGCCGAGCGCCGCGACGCCTACCTCGGCGACGTGCGGGCGGAGTACGAGCGCCTGCGCGCCGAGTACGGCTCGCGGGATGCCGAGCGCGTGATCCTGCCGCTCGGTGAGGCGCGACGGCGCGGCCTGCGGCTCGACTGGGACACCTACGACCCGCCGCGCCCCTGTCGTCCCGGCGTCACCGTGCTCGACGACTACCCGCTCGAGGAGCTGGTCCCCTACATCGACTGGACGCCGTTCTTCCAGGCTTGGGAGCTGAAGGGCAGTTACCCCGCGATCCTTGAGGATTCAACGGTCGGCGATGCCGCCCGCAAACTGTTCGTGGACGCGCAGGCGCTCCTCAAGCGCATCGTTGCCGAGCGGCTGGTGCAGGCGCGGGCGGTCGTCGGTCTCTTCCCCGCCAACGCCCAGGGCGACGACATCGAGATCTACACGGGTGAGGATCGCGCGAAGGTGCAGACGGTGCTGCGCGGCCTGCGACAGCAGTTCGAGAAGGGGCCGGGGCGCCCCAACCTGACCCTGTCCGACTACGTGGCCCCCAAGGACAGTGGCAAGCCCGATTGGGTCGGCGGCTTCGCGGTGACGGCAGGCCACGGCCTCGACGCGGTGTGCGCCGCGTTCGAGCGCGATCACGACGACTACTCGAGCATCATCGCCAAGGCCCTGGCCGACCGGCTGACCGAGGCCATCGCCGAGCGCCTGCCCCAG
>DATHDT010000027.1:0-5179 GCA_035318905.1 Gemmatimonadales bacterium
GCACCCCGGAGTGATCGAACTGGCAGGCAGCGCCGAAAAGCCGGGGTTCGCGGTGCGGTTGGCGGAACGACCGTTCCCGAAGGAGTACGAAGGGGCACTGAGGAAGGCGGCCGAGGCTGTACTCGGGAGCCGTCCCCCGTCCCCCATCCCCCGTCGCGGTCTGTTTTCGCGTCTCTATACCGCTGTGCGTCGTTTGTTTACCGCATCAACGTAACGACCAGGGCGATCAGGGCGACGAGCCCGGCCACCATCCCCGCCACCACGAGCCAGGACGACCGGCGGCCGCGCATGCGTTCGCCGGTGATCGCGAGCTGCTGCTTCGTGCCGAGCGGCGCCGCGCCGATCTCGACGGTCGCCCGGCGTTTTTCCAGTACTTCTCCCAAATCCGCTTGCAGCTCGGTTGCGTCCTTGTAGCGGTCGTCCGGGTGCTTGGCGAGGCATTTGAGCACCACGCGCTCGAACCGCTTCGACAAGTCGGGGCGCTTCTTGCGGAGCGACGGCGGCGGATCCTCCACGTGCATGCGCGCCAGCTCGAACCAGTCATTCGAGCTGAACGGCAGCTCCCCGGTCGCCGCCTTGTAGAGCGTCACGCCTAACGCGTAGTAATCGGCCCGCTGGTCGATCGCGCGGCCCTGGGCCTGCTCGGGGGAGAGGTAGTGGGGAGTCCCGATCGTCATGTTCACGCCCGTCGACGCCACGTAGCCGGAGACGGCGCGCGCGATCCCGAAGTCGGTGAGCACCGCCGTCCCGTCGGAGCGGATGAGGACGTTGTCGGGCTTCAGGTCGCGGTGGATGACGCCCTGGGTGTGCGCGAAGTCCAAGGCGGCGATAATGTCGCGCGCCAGGCGAACGATGTCCGCTTCGGGGAGGGGGCCTTCGCGGGCGAGGCGGGCGCCGAGGCTGTCGGCGCAGAGGTCCATGGCGAAGTAGACGTGATCGCCCTGCTTCGCGACGGTGCGGATCCGGATGATGTTGGGGTGCTGCAGCTTGGCGGCGATCTCGCTCTCGTTGCGAAAGCGGAGTTCGAACTGGGGATCGCCGGCGTAGCGGGGCTTCAGGACTTTGACGGCGACGGGGGTCCCGTCCAGCTCGCGCCCGACGAAGACCCAGGCGAAGCCCCCTTGCCCGAGGAGCTTCTCCAGGTCGTAGGGGCCGAGGGTCCGGCCGACGAGGTCGGTGGCAGCATTCGTCACGGGTGCACTTTACAACGGGGTCGAGGCCGGGTAAGTTATGCAGCTAACAACGATTAGGGAACTAGCTCTGATGTACGACAAGACGACGCCGGTCAGGAAGTACGGGCTCCACGACCGCGACACCGGATCCTCCAAGGTGCAGGTTGCGCTGCTCACCGAGCGGATCAACAGCCTCACCGGGCACTTCCGGACGCACGCCAAGGATTTCCACGGGCAGCGCGGCCTTTTGCGCATGATCAACCGCCGCCGCCGCCTGCTGGAGTACCTGAAGCGCAGCGACCTCGCGAAGTACCGGCAGCTCATCGAAGAGCTGGGCCTCCGCCATTAATCAGTTCGGCGTCGCGCAGGGCGCCCCGGGAAGAGCACCGGGGCGCTCCGCGTTTTTTCCTGTGCTCTAGAACAAGGCAATCTGGTGAAGCGCGTAGAACGTGAATTCGCGGGCCGTAAGCTCAGACTCGAAGCGGGTCGGCTGGCCAAGCAGTCGGCGGGGTCCTGCCTCATCCAGTACGGCGAAACGGTCGTCCTCGCAGCAGTGACGGTATCCGACAACATCTCGAACCTCCCGTATTTCCCCCTCACCGTCGAGTACCGCGAGAAGGCCTATGCCGCGGGCAAGATCCCCGGCGGCTTCCTGAAGCGCGAAGGGCGCCCCTCCGATGAGGAAATCCTCTCGGCGCGAGTGACGGATCGGACGATTCGGCCGCTCTTCCCCGAAGGCTTCAAGAACGAAGTCCAGGTCTTCATCTACGTGCTCTCGGCCGACCAGGAGAACGACGCCGACGTGCTCGGCGTGACGGCGGCGTCGGCGGCCCTGTCGATGTCCAAGGTGCCCTGGAACGGACCGGTCGCGGCGGTACGCGTCGGCCGCGTCGAAGGCGCCTGGATCCTGAACCCCACCTTCCAGCAGCTCGAGTTCTCCGACGTCGACATCATCGTGTCGGGCTCCAAGGACTCGATCGTGATGGTCGAGGGCGGGGCGCTGGAGTTGACCGAAGTCGAGATCATCAAGGCGCTCGAAGTGGCGCACAAGGGCATCCAGGAGCTGCTCGAGGCAGCCGACGAGCTGACCGCTGAGATGCGGCAGCCGAAGATGGAATGGACCAAGGTCGAGCCGCCGGCCGAGCTGGTGACGCGCGTGAAAGCGCTCGCCGAGCCCCGCATCGCCGAGGCGCTCAATCTGCCGGAGAAGTCCGAACGCGCTCAGGCGCTCGGCGCCCTCAAGGCGACGATTCAGGAGCAGCTGGCCGAAGAATTCCCCGACAACGTGAAGGACGTCGCGCGCGTCATCGAGGACATCGAGTACCACACGATGCGCGAGCAGGTGCTGTCCGCCGGCGAGCGGGTCGATGGACGCGATCTCGACACGGTTCGGCCGATCTCGTGCGAAGTGGGTTGGTTGCCGCGCACGCACGGCTCCGCACTATTCACGCGCGGCCAGACGCAGGCGCTGGTCTCCGTGACGCTGGGTACGACGCGGGACGAGCAGCGGATCGATTCGATCGACGTGGCGCAGGAGACGACCAAGTCGTTCATGCTGCACTACAACTTCCCGCCGTTCTCGACGGGTGAAGTGAAGATGATCCGCGGGACGTCGCGGCGCGAAATCGGCCACGGGGCCCTGGCGGAGCGCGCGATTCAGGCGATCCTGCCGCCGTACGAAGAGTTTCCCTACACGCTGCGCATCGTGTCGGACATTCTCGAGTCGAACGGCTCGTCCTCGATGGCCACCGTGTGCGGCGGCTCGCTGGCGCTGATGGATGCCGGCGTGCCGGTGAAGTCCGCGTGCGCGGGCGTCGCGATGGGGCTCATTAAGGAAGGGAAGCGCGTCGCGGTCCTCACCGACATTCTCGGCAGCGAGGATCACCTGGGCGACATGGACTTCAAGGTCGCCGGCACGCGTGAAGGCGTCACGTCGATCCAGATGGACATCAAGATCGAAGGGCTCGACTTCAAGGTCATCAGCGAGGCGTTGGAGAAGGCGAAGAAGGCCCGGCTCCACATCCTCGACATCATGCAGCAGACGATCCCCACGCCGCGCTCGCAGCTGTCCAAGTACGCGCCGCGCATCATCACCATGCAGATCCGTCCCGACAAGATCGGCGACCTGATCGGCCCCAAGGGCAAGACGATCCGCGGCATCCAGGAGCAGACGGGCGCCGAGATCAACGTGGACGACACGGGGTTGGTCACCATCTCGGCCGTGGGCGAGGGTGGCGAGCGGGCGCGCGACATGATCGCGGGGCTCATTCAGGAGCCTGAGGTCGGCAAGATCTACGAAGGCGTCGTGAAGAGCACCACGGCGTTCGGCGCGTTCGTCGAGATCACCCCGGGCGTCGAGGGGCTGCTCCACATTTCCGAGCTGCAGCACGGCCGCACCGAGAAGACCGAAGACGTGGTCAAGCGGGGCGACCACGTGCGCGTCAAGCTGCTCGAAGTCGACGAGCGCGGCCGCATGAAGCTGTCCCGGAAGGCGTTGATCGAGAAGAACTGACGGGCCGATGGACACTGTCCGGCTCGACCGGGAAATCCATCGGACCACCGCCCCGAACGGCGTCACGGTGCTCTCGGAGCGCGTGGCGTCGGTTCGCTCGGCGGCGATGGGCGTGTGGGTGCGGACCGCCAGCGCCCACGAGGCCCGTCCCAAAATGGGCGTGTCGCACCTCCTCGAGCACATGGTGTTCAAGGGGACGGAGCGGCGCTCCGCCCAGGAGATCGCGCTCGCGCTCGAAGCGCGCGGCGGCTCGCTTGACGCGTACACCTCCCGCGACTCCACCGCCTACCACGCGCGTGTCCTCGACGCGGATCTGCCGCGTGCGCTGGATGTCATCACCGACCTGGTGCGGCGCCCCGTGTTGCGCGACGCCGATCTCCAGCTCGAGCGCAAGGTCGTGCTCGAAGAGATCAGCACCGTCCTCGATACGCCCGACGATCAGGTCTTCGATCTTGCCTACGAAACGCTGTGGCCCGAGCACTCCTACGGGTTCCAGATCCTCGGGACGCGGGAGACGGTCGGCGCGCTGTCGGCGGATGACCTGAAGCAGCTGCACGGCAAGGCGTACTTCCCGGGCAACTGCGTGATCGCCGGTGCCGGCAACTTCTCGCACGAAACGTTGCTGGAAGAAGTGGCGAAGCAGGGATGGTTTGACCGGGATGCGGGAGGCGGGATGCGCGATGCGCCCCCGGCCGTCCCCGTGCCGCCGGCCGTGCGGGGTGCGGTGCATCATTTCGAGAAAGACACCGCGCAGACGCACATCGTGTTTGCGACCGATACCGTGCCCTTTGCCGACCGCCGTAAGTTCGCGCTGCTCGTCCTGTCGAACATCTTCGGTGGCGGGATGTCGAGCCGCTTGTTCCAGCGAATTCGCGAAGAGCTGGGGCTGGCCTACGCCATCTACAGTTTCACGTCGTTCTACCGTGCGATGGGTGTGGCCGGCGTGTACGTCGGGACGCAGCCGGCGCGCGCGGCCGAGGCGGTCGCGGCGATCCGTGATGAGCTGGCGCGGCTCGCGCGCGAAGGGCTACCGGGCGCGGCCCTCGAGGAAGCCAAACAGCAGACGCTGGGACAGCTGATGCTGTCGCTGGAGAGTCCCACCGCCAAGATGTATCGTTTGGCGAGTACGACTGTGAACGGCGAGGCGTACCTGAGCCTCGACGACATGCTGGCGACCGTCGCGGCGCTCACCGCGGACGACATCGCCGCTGCCGCGGCCGAATTCTTCGCGCCGGAACGACAGACCGTCGTATCGCTCGGACCTAAAGAGGCCAAATGATTGTCGGCGTGCCGAAGGAGATCAAAACCAACGAGAACCGGGTCGCCCTGGTGCCCGCCGGGGCCGAATCGTTGGCGAGCGACGGGCACACGCTGCTGGTCGAGCAGGGCGCCGGACTGGGCTCGGGGTTTTCGGACGACGCGTACCGCGCTGTCGGGGCCCAGGTCGTCCCAACGGCGGACGAGGTGTGGGCGAAGGCCGAGTTGATTCTCAAGG
>DATHDT010000028.1:0-2293 GCA_035318905.1 Gemmatimonadales bacterium
GCGAACGTCGCCCCTGCCCCCACCGCGCCGACGGCCCGAGCTGCGCTACCCCAGAGGGCGCTCGAGGAAGTGACGACCAGCAACGCCATCGTTCAGCGCGAGGACGCTCGTCGTGTGCTCGTCGCCACCCAATGGCCGATCATCCGCCGCGGCCCGGCGCGTCAGATCCTCGGCGCCGAGCCGATGGGCGTCCCCGGGTTGGCGGTCCGCAACATCCGCCGCAGTCCCACGGGTGAAGTCGTGTTGGTCGAGCAAGCGATCGATTCGGTGACCGTGATTCAGCTGTTCCAGCAGCGGGTGGAGATCGACCGTTATCGCAGCCGCAGCGTTGCCGCTGACTCGTTGACGACGGAGCGCCTTGCGCGGTTCATCGGAGGCGTGCGCGTAGAAATCGCGGGTCCATTGTCCGTTGATTCGCTCAATCGGCTTCTCGAGCAGGTGAAGCCGAGCGGCCCGTAGGCCCTATTCCCGCCGCCAAGCGATCAGCTCCGCCACCACACTGACCGCGATCTCCTCGGGCGTCACCGCGCCGATCGCGAGCCCCACGGGCACCCGCACCCGCTTCAGCGCCTTGGCAGGAACGCCGGCCGTCGTCAGTCCTTTCGTGACGACGGCCTTCTTGCGACGGCTGCCGAGTAGTCCCACATATCCCGCCGGCGACGTGGCCACGCGCTCGAGGATGAGCGCATCGTTGCGGTGGCCGCGGGTCGCGATTACCACGGCGTCCGCCGCGCTGAGGGGGTAGCGAGCCAGCGCGGCGTCGACATCCCCCACCAACACGCCAACCCCGTTCTCGAAGCGCGCCGGATCGGCGTACTCGGCGCGATCGTCGATCATGACCACTCGGAACCCCGCCGCCGCCGCCGCCCGCCCAATCGCCGCGCCGACGTGCCCCGCCCCGAAGACGAAGACTCGCGGGGCCGTGACGATGCGCTCGACCACGAAGCGGCCGTCCTTGGTCAGCGTCGCCGGCTCGCCACGCGGCGCGTCGGGCGCCAGCGGCTCGAACGTCTTCACGGGGCCCGCCGCGGCGTTCCACGTCACGGCGGTGCGCACGAGGCCCGACTCGGCGCCGGCCGCGGCTTCGAGCACGCGCACATAGGCATCGTCGGAGACGACGGGCTCGACGAAGATGTCGACCGTACCGCCGCAGGACAGCCCCAAATCGCCCGCGAGGTCGGCGTTGAGATGATGCGTCAGCATGGCCGGCTGACGGCGCGCCTGCGCCTCCAGGGCGGCGCCGATGACGTCGGCTTCGACGCACCCACCCCCCACGGAGCCGATCAGGCGTCCCGCCTCCCCTACGAGCATCTTGGTGCCCGACGGGACGGGCGTGGAGCCGCGGACGCGCGCCACCGTGGCGATCGCGCCCGATGCGCCCGACCGGGCCAGATCGGCGGCGGCGCGCCACACGTTCATTTGGCGGGGAGCTCCTCGAGCCGCGCGACGGCGCGGCGCAAGTGCGGAATCACGATCGATCCGCCGACCACCAGGGCCACGGCGAACGCGTCGAAGAATTCGGGGTCGGTCACGCCCTCTTCGCGGCAGCGCACCACGTGGTACGTGACGCAATCGTCGCAGCGCAGCACCATCGAGGCGACGAGCCCCAGCAGCTCTTTGGTCTTCACCGGCAGGGCGCCGGTTTCGTACGTGCGGGTGTCGAGCGCGAAGAAGCGGTTGATGTTGACGTTGCCTGCCTCGAGGATCGCCGCGTTCATCTTCTCGCGGAAATGCCGGAAGGCTTCGAGCGTATTGGGGGTATCGGTCATGTCCCCTAAGCTAACTACTGCACGACGATCGTACCGCTCATCGCCGCGCCGTGCACCGCGCAGTGATAGTGATAGGTGCCCGCCGACAGCGAGACGGGGAATGTGCCGGTGGACATCGTGGACGAATTCGCCGGCGTCGTGGGCCCGGAGTCCCACGTCACGTTGTGGGTGTTCCCGGCGTTGGACCAGGAGAAGGTCACGGTGCCGACACCCACGGTGTCGGGGGTCGGCGTGAAGAAGTTGTTGGAGACCGTGATCGTGGTGAGGTGACCACCGCCGCCACCACCGCCTGTGCCGTATGGATCGCTGCAGGCGGCCAACGTCGTGAGCGCGAGGATCAGCGCGAGGCGCTTCGGGACCATGTGCGACTCCAGGGAGGAGACGACGAAATGGGGACGCCGTATCTACCCCCTCCTAAGTCGAAAGGGCCGCGGCCAGTTCCGGCGCGGCCCCTCGCGTGATCCCAACTTGCAACAGGCTACCGTACGTGGATGACGCCGACCATCCCCGCGTGGAACCGGCAG
>DATHDT010000029.1:0-3923 GCA_035318905.1 Gemmatimonadales bacterium
CGTTTACGCGCGGGTTTGCGCCGGCGCTTCACGTGGCGTCCACCTGGATATCCACGAGCACCATGGGCAGGTGGTCCACCTGCGCCACGAGTGTGATCGTGCGCCCCGAGCTGGCCAAGCCCGTGAGGCGGACCGGCTCCCCGGGCGTTGTGACAGCCTCCACCCCCCCAATCAGATCGATCGGCTCGATCGACTCGAGCGCCTCGAGCACCTCGGTCACGTGCACGCCGAGCCGGCGACACTTCGCGTCCCAGCCGGAAGCCTTGGTGACCTGGCTCGTGCCAATGCCGAGTCGCAGGCGGCCGGGGACGGAGAGCGTCTCGAACCGGCGCCCCAGGCGGGTGGCGTTGTCGTCGGGCGCGATGAGGGAGTTCAGCTGCTCCTGCTCTTTGCCGACGGCGCTGCTCTTCTCGATGTCGGCACCGATCGTTTCCACTCGGCGCGAGAAGTCCGCTTCGTTCTCCGCGGCGAGCCACTCGGCAGCCAGCCGGCCTTCAAACGTGTGGCCCCCGCCGAACTCGCCCAGGATCAGGTCCAGCTCGCCCACGACCAGCTCGAACAGCTTGATCTTGCGGTCGAGCAGCTCGAGGATGTACGACTCGATCGTGCCGGCGGCCGCGAGGTTCACGATGTGGACCTCGCGCGTCTGTCCGATGCGGTGCAGGCGCCCGATGCGCTGCTCCACCACCATCGGGTTCCATGGCAGGTCGTAGTTCACGAGCACGTTGCAGAACTGCAGGTTGCGTCCTTCGCTCCCGGCGCGGGTGGCGATCAAGACGCTGCGTTCGTCGGCGTGGAAGGCGCGGATGCGCTTGTCCCGCTCGGGCGTCGTATGCGCACCCCAATAGACGATCGCCTGGCGGCCTAGCGCTTCCACCCGCTGCGCGATCAGCTCGACCGTGGGACGGTGATCGCTGAAGACCACCACCCGGTCGGGCGTTTCCTTCAAGATGGCGGTCAAGACGTTCAGCTTGGCGTGCGTCTTGATCTTCTGCGCCCGCTGCGCGAGCCGGCGCGCGATGGTGCGGTACTCGGGGCTGATGCGCTCGCTCTCCGCGAGATGCTCGAGCGACTCGGCGAGCGCCTTGGAGGAAGAACAGAGGCGCTGGCGCAGGTGGATGACCGCGAGCTGCAGAATGCCCTTCTTGGTGCGCCGGCGGGCGGGGGGCGCGTCGTCCTCCGCCTCCTCCGCCGCGACTGGCTCGACGAGTCCTTCTCGGTAGAGGCGGCGCAGGAAATCCGTGGTGCGATCGTACAGGTCCCGCTCGGCGGTGGTGAGCTTGACCTCGGGCTGGCGGGGCCGGCGCGGCGGCAGGTTCAGGTCGTCGACCACGCTCGAGCGCCGCGTGCGGATCATCACCTCGTGCGTCAAGGCGCGCAGCGCTTCGGGGTCCTTGGGTTGGCGGTGGTCGCCCGCCACCAGGTGCGCTTCGCGGAACTCCTCCCAGGTGCCGAGCTGCCCGGGCCGCAGCAGGGTGACGAGGTTGTACAGCTCGCGCAGGTCGTTCTGGAGCGGCGTCGCGGTGAGGAGCAGGATGAAGTCCCGCTCGATTTTCTCGATGAACTGGTAGGTGGCGCCGGTGTGGCTCTTGATCTTGTGCGCCTCGTCCACGATCACGAGGTCCCAATGATGCCGCAGGATCTCCTCGGCGTGGCGGCGCGAGCGCGCACGGTCGTGCGACACGATCGCTTTGGTGACGTGCTGCCAGTCATCGGGATCGGTCGGCGTCTCGAAGCGCTCGAAGAACTTCTCCTCGAGCTCTCCTTGCCATTGGCCCACGAGTGAAGCCGGCGTCAGGATCAGGGCGCGGCGGGCGAGCCCGCGGATCGCCAGCTCCTTGTAGATGATGCTCGCTTCGATCGTCTTGCCGAGGCCGACTTCGTCGGCGAGGATGGCGCGGCCGCCCATCTGGCGCAGCACGCGCTGGGCGACGTCGATCTGGTGGGGCAGCTCCTTGATCGCGTTGGCGTCGAGCGTGATCAGCCGGTCGAAGCCGGGCACGAGCGCGATGCGCTCGGCCTCGCGGCGCAGGTCGTACCAGGCTCGGTCCGCGGGCGGACCCTGGAGTTGCTCCGCGAACAGTTTGAGAGAACGCTCGTCGACCGCCCAAGACTCGTCTGGCACAGGGGCAGCAATATAGCTACGGCTGTTCGGTCTCGTCCCAGTCGATTTGGAACAGGCCCGCGCAGCGCGGGCAGCGCAGGGTGGCCGAGTGGCCTTTGATCGGGGTGCGGTTGCGGCAGGTGGGGCAGAGGGCGTACCAATCGCCCCAGTCGACCGGGACGCGGACGGCGTCGCTCGGACGCGGGACGATGGACCAGCGCTGCGGAGGAGTGGCGACGATGTCCACGCCCTCGCGCGGCACCGTCCGCACGTCGTGATTGACATCGATGGTGACGGCTTGGGGCGTGAGGGCGATCACTCGGTACCAGGCGCCGCGGCGCAGTCCGCGATTGACGTCGGCGCGCGGCCGCGCCCATTGCGTGTACGTGGGACGTTCCGATGGAGGCACGATCGGACGATTGCTTCGGGGGACGGGCGGCGTCAACTGTTTCCCGCGCGCCACGTGTCGCGGGGGTTCGCGACTGGCCGTTAGCGCGGCCGAGGTCGTGGCCGTTAAAACCTCCTTGCGCGCTTTGCCTCGGGACGAAAGCTCGGCACGGCCGCGCTCGGTCTTTCTAGGAACACACCGCCCGTTGAAGTCCCGGGATCCCCGGGCTTGCGCCCGGGGTCAGCAAGGCTCGCCTAAGCCGGCTCGCCGAGCACGCGGGCGAACAGGGCGGGAAGATCCAGGCGTGCCGTCACGGTCGGGAGCGGTTCCCAGACCAGCTCTTCGCTCACCACCTCGGGCCGCTCGTCCCCCGGGCGCCAGCGCTCGACCAGCCGAGCGTCGAGGTCAACGATCCAATACTCCGCCACGCCCGCGCGCTGGTAGATGCGGCGTTTCGCGCCACGATCGCGCGCGGCGGTGCTGGGCGAGAGGAACTCGATCGCGAGGAGGGGGACGCCGACGTCGCGCCACTTCCTGATTCTCTGCCCCGGCTGGCGGCGGATGACGAACAGATCAGGTTGGACGAGGGTGCGCGGACTTAGGACGATATCGGCGGGACTCGCCAGCACCTGGAGCTCGGCATGACCCTCAAGGGCCTTGTGGAGAGCCACCAATATCTCGCTCAGGACGGCCTGATGCGGGTACTCGGGCGCCGGGGTCACGACGTGGACGCCGTCGAGCAGCTCGTGACGCAGGCCGTCGTCGGGGAGAGCCAGGAGCTCCTCGATCGTGCTGATCGGAGCAGGTGAGGCAGGCATGGCCATAAGGTGCTCGGCTCGTCGCAAGGGATGCAAGGGGACACCCCAGGACGATGCGCGGCTAGAGCGGTACTGCGTCATCAATGGAGTGCGGAGCGGACCGGTTTCGCGCGCCAAGGTCCGGTAGCGAGCCGCGATTTTGGACAGGTATGTGAAAGCGCCGGCGAGCGTCCCGTAGGGCAGATCTTTTACAGCTCGACGTCCCCTCCGGGATCGGTGGCACGCAGGCGGTCGAGCTGCTCGCGGGCTGCTCTCAGTCGACGGTCGCGCTCGGCGTTGTCGACCTGCGCACGTGACCAGTCGATCGTGCCCTTCCCGGCCTCGATCCGCAGCACTGTTCCTTCCTTAGTCCCTCGCGGGAGGTCACCGACTGGCACGTCGAAGCTCCGGCCGTCGTCTCCGATGACGACGGCAGTCTTCGCTTCGATTCGGTCCACGACGTAGTACCTCATGGCTTGGCGTTGCAGGCGCAGCCGGTGGCTTGGTGACACTGGCGATCGCGGTTGATGCACGAGTTGCCGCAGGCCTTGCCGGTGGTGCAGACGCGACAGCAAGACCTGGCGGGTTGGGTCTGTTCCACCCCGGGCTTGCGCCCGGGGTCAGTTAGGCCGGG
>DATHDT010000030.1:0-7995 GCA_035318905.1 Gemmatimonadales bacterium
CGTGGGGACGGCCGGAGCCGTGCTGGCGGGGCTCTTCGCGCTGTCGGCGCTGGGGATCGTGACGGTGGGGTGGCATCCGCTGGCGATGCTGAGAGGCCAGGCGAAGGGAGATGGGAGAAGGGAGAAGGAGCGGCCGGTGCCACCTCCCACGGAGGCGAGCCGTCGCGAACTTCTCCCTTCTCCCATCTCCCGACCGTCGAAAGACCGGAAGCCCAAGCCCGCGCCGCCTTCCAAGCCGGCGCCCCCGCCCCCCGCCGGCGTCCTGCTCCCGCCCATCGACTTGCTCACGGAGCCACCAGGCGCCGCAGGAGACGCTGATGTCGCGGCCATCGAGGAGATGGGGAAGCGGCTCGTCGCGACACTCGAGACGTTCCGCGTGAGCGCGCGGATCATTCACAAGACCGTTGGCCCTGTGGTCACGCGCTATGAGCTCGAACCCGGGCGCGGCGTCAAGGTCGGCCGGGTCTCGGCGCTCGCCGATGATCTCGCGCTGGCGATGCGCGCGCAATCGCTCCGCATCGTGGCCCCGATTCCGGGGAAGGCAGCCATTGGGATCGAGGTGCCGAACCCGACGCCGCGCATGGTCCACATTCGCGAGCTGATCGACACCGCGGAGTTCCGGCGCCCCACGCGGACGCTGCCGGTGGTCCTGGGCCGCAACCTCGAAGGGGACGAGGTCGTCGACGATCTCGCCAAGATGCCGCACCTCCTGATCGCGGGCGCGACGGGCTCGGGAAAATCGGTGTGCATCAACGCGATCATCACGAGTCTCGTGTACGCGCATCCGCCCGAGAAGCTGCAACTGCTGATGATCGATCCGAAGATGGTCGAGCTGTCGATGTACGCCGCGCTGCCCCACCTGGGGCTTCCGGTCGTGACGAGCCACCACAAGGCTGCGAATGTGCTCAAGTGGGCGGTGTGGGAGATGGAGCGCCGCTACAAGCTGCTGCACGCGAATCACGCGCGGAACATCGCGGACTTCAACGGCAAGGTCGAACAAAAGAAACCCCTGCAGGGGCCGCGTGAAACGCTCGCCACCCAGGCCGGCATCCAGAAGGAGCTGCCGTTCGACGCCGAGTACAAGGACGGGATTCTCCCGTACATCGTCCTCGTCGTCGACGAGCTGGCCGACTTGATGCTCACGGTGCAGGGCGAAATCGAAACGCCGCTCGCGGTGTTGGCGCAGAAGGCGCGCGCCATCGGCGTGCACCTGATTCTCGCGACGCAGCGTCCCTCGGTGAACGTGATCACCGGTCTCATCAAGGCGAACTTTCCCTGCCGCATCGCGTTTCGCGTGTCGGCCAAGGTCGACAGCCGCACGATTCTCGACCAGAACGGCGCCGAGACGCTGCTCGGCAACGGCGACATGCTGTTTCTCCCCCCCGGCAAGAGCGAGCCGATGCGCGTGCAGGGCGCGTTCATCTCGACCGACGAGACGGAACGGCTGATGGAGTGGTACAAGGCGCACGCGCGCACCGCGGTCCCCGTGCCCGGCAAGCCGTCGATCGACGAGCAGGTGGCGGCGCTCGAGGAGGCGGCGAAGCAGGGGGAGGAAGGCGTCGGGAGTCAGGAGTCAGGAGAGCGCGACCCCCTCTTCCGTCAGGCCGCCGAGGTGTGCATCCAAAACCAGCTCGGCTCCACCTCGCTCTTGCAGCGACGCATGAGTATCGGGTACGGGCGCGCCGCGCGTATCATCGATCAGCTGGAAATGGCGGGCATTCTGGGACCGGCGAACGGCTCGAAGCCGCGGGACGTGTTGGTGGGACTCGAGGAGCTCGACGAGATTAGTCAGGCGTGAGCGATGCGCGTACATTGGCTCCTGGCGGCGTGAATCGGGTTATCGCGTCCCATGGCGGCGGGCTAGTTTGTCGCCGTGGACAGCGGGATTCGCAGCGACCCCGAGCAGTGGACCGACGAGCGTCACAAGCGTGGCCTCGCCGGCGAGGAACGGGCGATCCGATACCTCCAGAGCCGCGGCTGGGACATCGTGGCGCATCGCTTCCGGGTCGGACGCGTGGAGGTCGATCTCGTCGCGCGTCGCGGCCACCTCGTGGCCTTCGTGGAAGTGAAGGCCCGGCAGGGGGACGCGTTCGGGAGTCCCCTCGAGGCGATCACCGGCGCGAAGCGGCGCGAGATCGTGAAGGCGGCGCGGGTTTGGGTCGATCGCCACGGCAGGCCCTCCGACGTCTACCGCTTTGACTGTATCGCGTTAGTGGGGCACAAGTTAGAGCACTTGGAAGACGCGTTCCGCCCCGGCTGGCGATAGTCACAACTTCGGTATATATTCGGGCCTCACACCTGATGAGGCCGAGAACCCATGTCGAGGATAACCATGGCAGCCCCCTCTGAGAATCGCGAAGCACCCAGGCTCTCCGACGACCGTCGCAAAGCCCTCGCGCTGGCCATCACGCAGATCGAGAAGACGTGCGGCAAGGGTTCGATCATGCGGATGGGTTCCGACTCGCCGCAGGTGCGGCTCGAGGGGATCTCCACGGGGGCGATCAACCTCGACGCCGCGATCGGCATCGGCGGCATCCCCCGGGGCCGGGTGACGGAGATCTTCGGCCCTGAGTCGAGCGGCAAGACGACGCTCGCGCTGCACGTCGTGGCGCACGCGCAGAAATTGGGCGGCGCCGCGGCCTACATCGACGCCGAGCATGCGCTCGACGTCGAGTACGCGAAGAAGCTCGGCGTGGACATCGAGAACCTGCTCGTCTCTCAACCAGATACGGGGGAGCAGGGCCTCGAGATCTGCGAGATCCTGGTGCGGTCGGGCGCGGTGGACGTGGTGGTCATCGATTCCGTCGCGGCGCTGGTGCCCAAGATGGAGATCGAGGGCGACATGGGCGACTCGCTGCCCGGGCTGCAGGCGCGGCTGATGAGCCAGGCGCTGCGCAAACTCGCCGGCGCGATCAACCGGTCGCGCACGTCGGTCATCTTCATCAATCAGCTGCGCGAGAAGATCGGCGTAATGTTCGGCAATCCGGAGACGACGAGCGGCGGCCGCGCGCTCAAGTTCTACGCCTCCGTTCGCCTCGATATGCGGCGCATCGCGCCGGTGAAGGATCGCGAGGTGGTGATCGGCAACCACGTGCGCGTGAAAGTCGTGAAGAACAAGGTGGCGCCGCCGTTCCGCCAAGCGGAGTTCGACATCATGTTCGACGAGGGCATCAGCCACGAGTCGTTGCTCGTCGACATCGCCGCCGAAGCGGGGATCATCGACAAGTCGGGCGCCTGGTACTCCTACGGCAAGGAGCGCATCGGGCAGGGTCGCGAGAACGCGAAGCTGTACCTGAAGGACCACCCCGACATGTCGGCCGAGGTCGAAGCCCGCGTGAAAGAGCACCTCGGCGTCAAAGCCGCTCCCAGTCCGGCGGCGGGTGAGGACGACGAGGCCGCTACGCCCGAGGAGTAGATGCTGCTGACCGGGCTCGCCCCCGATCCGCGCCGGCCGGATTACCGGTTGGTCGAGCTGGATCGGGGGCGTTTTGCGTCCCTCCGGGCCGCTGATCTCGCAGATCTGGATCTACGGATTGGCGCAGAGATTTCCGCGCAGGTGTTTGATCGCCTTCAGGCGCTTGCGGACCTCGAAGGCGCGCACCGCGCGGGCCTGCGCGCCCTGGCCCGCCGCGCCCACGCGCGGTTCGACTTGCGGCGTCGCTTGCTCCAGAAGCAGCATCCGCCCGCCGCCGTCGACGGCGCGCTCGAGCGGTTGGTTCAGCAAGACCTCCTCGATGACACGCGCTTCGCGCGCGACTATGCCAGCGCCAAGGCGGCGCGCGGTCGCGGCCCGTCGCGCTTGGTGCGGGACCTCCTGTCGCAGGGCGTGGAACGGCGCCTCGCGGAGGACGCGGTGCGTACGGCGCTCGCCGATGACGACGTCGATCCCGACGCGGTGGTGCGGGCCGTGGCCGAGAAGCGCGCGAGGCAGCTCGCGGGCTTGCCAGCGCCGGTCCGGAAGCGGCGGCTCGTGGCGTTCCTGGCAAGGCGGGGGTTTCAGGGGCCCGAGGTGCGCACCATCGTTGAGGCTCTCTAAGTCCTAGTTGCTCTTCAGGTTGCCCAAAGGCCGTGCTATATTCCGGCTCATGAAGTCCGCCGACATTCGCCGCAAATTCGTGGACTATTTCAAAGCTCCTCCGCGGTCGCACCAGGAGGTGCCCAGCTCGTCGCTGGTCCCGGCCGACGACCCGACGCTGCTCTTCACGAACGCGGGGATGGTGCAGTTCAAGCGCGTGTTTCAAGGGCTGGAACGCCGCGACCACAAGCGCGCCGTCACCTGCCAGAAGTGCGTCCGCGCGGGAGGCAAGCACAACGATCTCGAGCAGGTGGGCCACACGGCGCGCCACCACACCTTCTTCGAGATGCTCGGCAACTTCTCCTTCGGCGACTACTTCAAGAAAGAAGCGATCGAGTACGCCTGGGAGTGGGTGACGGGGACGCAGTGGCTCGGCATTGCGCCGGAACGCCTGTACGTCACGGTGCATCACTCAGACGACGAGGCGCGCCAGCTGTGGCGGAAGATCACGGGCATCGCCGACGACCGCATCTTCGGCCTCTCCGACAAAGACAACTTTTGGCAGATGGGCGATACGGGGCCCTGTGGACCGTGCTCCGAGATCCTCGTGGATATCCGCGGGATGCGGGATGCGGGAAGCGGGAAGCGTGCCCTCGGGATGGATGAGTTCGTGTCGCTGAGCGAGGAAGGGAAACTGCTCGAGGTCTGGAATCTGGTCTTCATGCAGTTCGACCAGCAGCCCGACGGCACCCGCAGCCCGCTTCCCAAGCCTTCGGTCGATACCGGCGCTGGTCTCGAGCGCATCACGTCGCTGATGCAGGGCGTGGCGACCGACTACGACACCGACTGCTTCCAGCCGATCATCGCGCACGCGGTCGACGTGATCGGGAAGCCGTACGACCGGGGTCCCGCCGGCGCGCCGTTCCGTGTGCTCGCCGACCACGCGCGCGCCGTCGCGTTTCTGCTCGCCGACGGCGTCTATCCGTCGAACGAAGGCCGGGGCTACGTGCTGCGCCGCATCCTGCGGCGCGCGGTGCGGCACGCGTGGCTCCTGGGCCGGCGCGAACCGACGCTCGCGCCGCTGATCAAGACCGTCGGCACCCTGATGGGGCCCGTGTATCCCGACCTCGCCCAGAAAGAAGCTCACATCGAGCGCGTCACGCGCGCGGAAGAGGAGCGGTTCCTGGAGACGATCGAGGGTGGTCTCACCCGCCTCGAGGAGCTGAAGGGTGCATCGGAGATCTCCGGGGACGACGCGTTCAAACTGTATGACACGTACGGCTTCCCACTCGACCTCACGCAAATGATCGCCGGCGAACGCAAGCAGACGGTGGACGTCGAGGGCTTCGAGCGCGCGCTCGGGGCGCAGCGACGGCGCTCCCGGTCGGCTCGAGTAGTCGGCGAGGGGCGGCGGAAGGCGGCGAAGGGCGGCGAGTGGGTCGAGGTGAAGCCCGGGAGCAAGCAGCAGTGGATCGGGTACGAGGCGACGCGAGCCGAAACCGAGCCGATCGCGTTTCGCCAGGCGGGTGATCAACTGGAGATCATCCTTGGCGACAATCCTTTTTACGCCGAGTCGGGCGGCCAGGTGAGTGACACCGGCGTGGTGAAGGGGGACGGCTGGGAGTTGACGGTCGAGGACGTGCAGAAAGTCGACGGCAAGAGCGCCGTCGTGGGCACGTTTGGCGAGACCTTCGAGCCGACGGCCGCGACCGCGCAGGTGAACGAAGCGCGGCGGCGCAACATCGAGCGCAATCACACGGCGACGCACCTGGTGCACGCCGCCCTGCGCAGGATTTTGGGCGCGCACGTGCGTCAGGCGGGGTCGGTGGTTGCCCCCGAGCGCCTGCGGTTCGACTTCAGTCATCATGGGCCAATCGCGGACGATCAGCTCGGAGCCATCGAGGCGGAGGTGAACGCGCACATCTGGGAGAATCTCGCCATCGAGACGCGCGAGATGGTCTACAAGGAGGCCGTGGCCGCCGGCGCCATGGCGCTGTTCGGCGAGAAGTACGGCGATCGGGTGCGCGTCGTCGACGTGGGGGGCGGTGTGTCACTCGAGTTGTGCGGCGGAACGCACGTGCCCTCGACGGGGCACATCGCGCTGTTTCGCTTCACGCACGAGACCGGGGCGGCGGCCGGCGTGCGGCGCATCGAGGCCCTGACGGGTCCGGCGGCGTATCGGTACGGTATCGAGCTCGAACGGCGCCTCGACGAAGCGGCGGGGCTCCTGAAGGCGCAGCCCGAGCATTTGGTGCGCCGCATCGAGTCGATGCTCGACGAGAACAAGAAGCTCGAGAAGCGGGTCAGCGACCTTCTGAAGGGCGGCAGCGGGACGGGAGAAGGGGGAAGTGTCGAACGGATCGGCGACGTCGAGCTGCACGTCGGCGAGAGCGACCTCGAGGATCGTACCCAGATCGGTGTCCTGATGGATGGCTTCCGGTCCAAGCACAAGCGTGCTATCTCCGTGCTGTTTACCAAGGGCGGCCGGCCGGGCATTCACGTGGCGGTCACGGACGACCTCATCGCGCAGGGCCTCAAGGCTGGGGACATCGTGAACGCCATCGCGACGACGGCGGGCGGGAAGGGGGGCGGACGCCCGCACTTCGCGTCCGCCGGCGTTGGTGACGCGACGCTCATGGCATCGACTCGCGCGCAGACACCATCGATTGTGAAGGGGTTGATCAACCTGTGACCCGAACCGACGTCCTCGCCTGGCTCGCCACGCGCCGGCCGCCACCCCCGGCGGCCCTGCGGGCGCAGCTCGAGCAGGCGGTGACCGACGCGACGCTGCCACTTCCCGCCCACCTCGCCGACGTGGGCCGCCGGCTGCTCAGCAAGGTGGCGTCGCGCCCCGAGGGCGGGCGCGAGCTGGCGCTCGACCTCCTCGCGGCTGACGCCTTCATCACCTATGCGTTCGAGGCCCAGGCCGAGGGAGACGTGGGCGGCGTCGCCCAGCTGGCCGAAGGCGTGAGGCCATGACTGCGCTCGGTCGCGGTGGCCTCTTGGTGCTCGTGGACCCCGCGCGCACGGAGGGCGATCTGGCCGCCCGCCTCGCCCGGGAAGCGCAGGCAGCCGGCGGCGCCGGCATGCTCATCGGTTCCTCGTTCGATGGCGCGGCGCAGACCCACGTCGTCGCCCGCGCCATCCGCGAAGCCGCTCCCGGATTCCCGCTGGCGCTCTTCCCCGGCTCGGCGATGCAGCTGACGGACCAGGTGGATCTGGTCCTGTTCCTCTCCCTGGTCTCGGGCCGCAATGCCCAATACCTGATCGAGGAGCACGTGCGCGCCGTCCCCTGGCTCGAGCGTCATCCCGTCGCGACGCTGTCCACCGCGTACATCCTGATCGACGGCGGCCGCGTCACGAGCGTCGAGTCGGTGAGCCAGACGCGCCCGCTCCCCGCCGACAAGCCGGAGCTGGCCGCGGCGCACGCGACCGCCGCGCAGCTGATCGGCATGCAGGCCGTGTATCTCGACGCCGGGAGCGGTGCCGAGCGACCAGTGCCGCAGGACGTGATCCGCGCCTGCCGCGCCGCGGTCCCCGAGCGGCCGTTGTTCGTGGGTGGCGGGATCAAGAGCCCCGCGCAGGCGCGGGCGGCGCGCGCAGGCGGCGCGGACTTCGTCGTGATCGGCACCGTCATCGAAGAGCAGCGGGTCGGCGTCATGGGGGCGTTTGTGGAGGCGGTCCGATGAGCACGCCGCTCGAGCAGATCCGGGCGTCCCTCGAAGCCCTGGCCGGCCTCGCGGCGCGCGTCTCGGCGGATCACGCCGAGGAGATCGCCGCCATCGCGGACCGGTATGAGGCCGCGTTGCGCGGTGGCGGCACGCTCTTCTTCGCCGGCAACGGCGGCAGCGCCGCCGACGCGCAGCATCTCGCCACCGAGTACGTGGTGCGCTACCAGACCACCCGGCCCGCGATGCGCGCCATCGCGCTGACGACCGACACCTCGCTCCTCACCGCCTGCGCCAACGATCTCGGCTTCG